>CAZZZX010000109.1:0-7750 GCA_964658585.1 uncultured Novosphingobium sp. | reverse complement strand
CGCCGGATGCGCGCGGACGATGGCATCGACGCGCGAGCGCTGGCTCGGCGTGCCGATCACGCGGATCGGATGGCCGACCGTCTCGTCCATGTCGAGCAGCAGGCCGATCAGCGCCGCGAAATGACGCGCCGGCCAGTCGCGGATCGCGCTGTTCGAGAATGGCGCGATGACGATCGCGCTCATGGCGCGAGCGACGATCGGCGCGCCCCCGCGTCGGTTTGCAGCAGGCCGTGGCGACTGGTCCGCATCTCGATCAAGTCGATCAGCAGGACGAGATATTCGGACTGATGGAGAACGCTGCTCGCCCCGCGTTTGAGCAGCCGCCCGCCATGGAAGGTGAAGCCGACATGCGCATCGCCACGATGCTGAACAACGCGGAATTCGACGCGGCGACCGGGCTCGTCGATCGAGAAGCGCAATTGCGGTACGCTCGATGCCGAGGCCAGCGCGCCGGTCACATGCCTTTCGTCGATCGCGACGTCGACCAGGACGAGGTCGGCATCGTTGCCGCCGACCTGGATGAACGGCTCGTAGAGATATTCGCCGACCTGGAGCTGAAGATACGGCCCCCAGACGATGATCGGGCCGGCGGTGGCGCGGACCGTCGGATCGTACGAAATGGCGAAGCCGCTGCGCCGGCATTCGGTAACCGCGATATGCGCGTGATGATCGACCTTCTGCTCCCAGGCTGCCTCGAAGCCGTGGCGGCTGAGGTCGATCGGCAGGAAGATATCGAGAAAGTCGAACTGCGCACGCGTGCCCAGGCCCGCCTTGATCCCCGCCTCGACATGCTGGAGAAAGAAGCGCGTATCGGGATCGGTGCGCAGGTCGATCGCGACATCGTAGGTGCCGGTCACCGCCTGTCGGAACGCCGCGACGCGCGCCGGCAGGTCGACCGCCTCCTCGCTCGAATTGCGCGGGAAGGCATCGAACGAGACGACGCTGTCGGCGACCCCGAGCCCGACCGCCATCGATCGGTTCCACGAGCCCACCACCAGCGTGATCTCGGCGTCGGCGAAGACGCGCCGCGCCGTTTCGAGCGCGGGCACGCCCATGATGAAATCGCCGAGATGATCGAGCTTGAGGATCAGGATACGGCGGCGCGTGGCGAGCGCGACGATTTCCTGGCGGGTCCAGGCCGGCTCGAACGCGAAATCGGGTGGCGCGCCGTCGCCGACCTCGCCCGTGTCGGGCACCCAGTCGGGCAGCTCGATCCGTTCGAGGACGAGCAGGATATCGTGCGCACCGACACGCGGCGTGTCGCTGGCGAGCGCATAGTCGTAGCCGTCGTCGTGATCGCGGATCAGCCGCACCCGATAGCTGTTGGGGGCGAGCGCCTCCTCGACCTCGGCGAGTAGCGATGCCGGCGTGTAGAGCCGGCGCCGCGAGGGGTGTCGCCGCGACGGCAGCGCCAGCTCGCGCTCGCACAGAAAGGCATGGGGCACTTCGATCGCCAGGCGTCCGCCGACCCGCAGCATGGCGAACCACGCCTGCAGCGATCCGCGATAATCGGCGATGTCCTGGAGCAGGAACGGCGCGTGAAGGAAGCCGAGTTCTCCGATCCCGCCCGGGACGCGTCGTGGATCGCGCGCATCGACGGTGACGATCGTGTCGCCTGCGACGAACGGCCGCAGCGGCTCGGCGATCGCGACGGTGACCTCCGTGCCGTTTTCCGACGACGACGGCACAGAATACGACACCGTCCGGCACTCCCAAATCGCGTGCGACAAGACCGAATTGCGGCCGCGAGCCGACCTTCGAGGTACGCCCCCGAGACGTGCCTAGCGTGCCGCCCGATCGTTCGGCAAGACCGCGATGTCGCGATCGGCGCGCAGAAAGCCATCGAGCCCGATGCACCGTTCGACTTGCGGTGGCGAGGATCGCGTCGCATGGGCGATCCGTCGCAGTACAGGATCTTCGCATGACCAAGCCGGCGATCGGCCGCGACACCGTGATGTGCATGTCCCTCTCCGCGCGGCCGGGCAATTTCGGGACGCGTTTCCAGAACAGCCTCTACGAACAGCTCGGGCTCGATTATCTCTACAAGAGCTTCTCGACCGAGGATCTGGAGGGCGCGGTGCGCGGCATCCGGGCGCTCGGCATCCGCGGCTGCGCGATCTCGATGCCGTTCAAGGAGACGGTGATCCCGTTGCTCGACGGACTCGAAGACTCGGCGCGCGCGATCGACAGCGTCAACACGATCGTCAACGACGATGGCGTGCTGACCGGGCACAATACCGATTACCGCGCGGTTCGCACGCTGCTGGCGCGTGCGGGGATCGGCGCGGGCACGCGCTTCGTCGTGCGCGGATCGGGGGGCATGGCCAAGGCGGTGGTCGCGGCGCTGCGCGACGCGGGCGCGACCGAGGGCCTGATCGTCGCACGCAATCGTGCGCGCGGGACCGCGCTGGCGCGGGCTTACGGCTATGACTGGGCGGAGACGCTGCCCGACGCGCAACCCGACACCGCCGCCGCGGCGCTGCTCGTCAATGTGACGCCGCTCGGCATGACGGGTGCGGACGCGGATGCGCTCGCCTTTCCCGAGGCGATGATCGCGGCGTGTGAGACCGTGCTCGACGCGGTCGCGATCCCGGTCGAGACGCCGCTGGTCCGCGCCGCGCGTCGCGCCGGGCGTCGCATCGTCTCGGGCGACGCCATCCTGGTGCTCCAGGCGGTCGAGCAGTTCCGCCTCTATACCGGCGTCGATCCGGGCGCGGACCGGATCGAGATCGCTGCGGCAGCCGCATTCGCATGACGGAGGGCAGCGTGGATCCGAACGGGATGACCGGGCTTCAGCAACTCGAGGCGCTGATCGCCGGCGGCGGCCGGGCGGCGATGGCGAACACGCTCGATTTCAACCTGGTCGAGATCAGTGCCGAGCGCGCGGTGTTCGCCGGGACGCCCGGGCGCCATGTCTACAATCCGATCGGCTCGGTCCATGGCGGCTATGCCGCGACGCTGCTCGATTCGGCGTGCGGCTGCGCGGTCCATGCGCGGCTCGGGGCGGGGCAGGGCTACACCACGCTCGAACTCAAGATCGCCTATCATCGCGGCATGACCGACGCGACCGGGCCGGTGCGAGCCGAAGGCGTGGTCGTCTCGATCGGCCGCCGGGTCGCCTTCGCCGAGGCGCGGCTCACCGACGCGGCGGGGCGGCTTTACGCATCCGCCACCTCGACCTTGCTGGTCTTCGAGCGATAGCCGCGCGGAACCTTCGCCGCCGCCGCGACCTTCATCGCCACGACATGGCCGACCGATCCTCCTTCGGGACCAGCGCGTGAGCGAGGGCGCCGCAGCGCCGCGGGCGCCGTCGCTCGACGAACTTCACGGATCGGTGGCGATCCCCGGCGCCGGCGCCGGACTGATCGCGCGGCTGCGTGCCTTTGGCGGGCCGGCGCTGCTGGTCAGCGTCGGGTATATGGATCCGGGCAACTGGGGCACCGATCTCCAGGCCGGCGCGGTCTATCGCTACGGCCTGCTCTGGGTGGTGGCGCTGGCGAGTGCGATGGCGGTGGTACTGCAGCTCCTGTCGGCACGGCTCGGCCTCGCCACCGGACGCGATCTCGCCCAGGCGAGCCGCGAGCGCTATCCGGCCTGGACGCGCGTGCCGCAATGGCTGCTCGCCGAGCTGGCGATCATCGCCTGCGATCTCGCCGAGGTGCTGGGCAGCGCGGTGGCGATCAACCTGCTGTTCGGAATCCCGATCTTCTGGGCGGTGCTGATTACCGCGACCGACGTGTTCCTGCTGCTGCTGCTCCAGCGATCCGGGATCCGCGTGATCGAGGCGGTGGTGCTGGTGCTGGTCGTGACCATCGCGACATGCTTCGCGATCGAGCTGTTCGTGCTGCCCGCGACGCGGCCCGACGGGATCGAGATCGCGCGCGCGCTCGTCTCCCCCGGCTTGCGCGAGGCGGGGATGGCGACGGTCGCGGTCGGGATCATCGGCGCGACCGTTATGCCGCACAATCTGTACCTCCATTCGGCGCTGGTGCAGAGCCGGCGGGTCGGCCGCGATCCGGCGGCACAGCGCACCGCGGTGCGCTTCAACACGCTCGACACCGTGGTCGCGCTCGGTCTGGCCTTCCTGGTCAACGCCGCGATCCTGATCCTCGCCGCGATCGTGCTCGACGGCCGGGATGCGCTGTCCGCGCAGACCGACTGGATCCGCGTCGCCTATCTCACGCTCGCGCCGCTGGTCGGCACGGGAATCGCGGCGGGGCTGTTCGGGGTCGCGCTGCTCGCCGCGGGCCAGTCGAGCACGATCACCGGGACGCTCGCCGGTCAGGTGGTGATGGCGGGGTTCCTCGACTGGCGGATCACGCCATGGAAGCGCCGTCTCATCACCCGCGGCGTCGCGATCGTTCCCGCGGTCGCGGTGATCGGGTGGCGCGGCAACGGCAGCGTCACCGATCTGCTGGTCATGAGCCAGGTCGTGCTGGCGATGCAGCTGCCGTTCGCGATGCTGCCGCTGCTTCATCTCGCGGGCGACCGCCGGGTCGTCGGCCGCGGCTGGGGCGGGGTGAGCCTGCTCGTCCTCGGCTGGACGAGTGCCGCTGTCATCATCGGATTCGATCTCTATGGTCTGCCCGGAGGCCTGCGCGAGGCCGCGCGGATCGTTGCGGGCGGCTGATCGGAGCGGAAGCCGCATCGGGTCGTTGCGTAATCGGAATAAGGGAGGAGAGTTTGATGGCGAGGGCAGGGGCGGTCGATCCCGCGAGCGATCCGCAGGCCGCGACGGCGGCGAGCACCGGCATCGACGCGCCGGATCTGCGCTGGTTCGTGTTCGCGCTGTTCTTCATCTTCGGCGGGATCACCAGCCTCAACGATGTCATCATCCCCAAGCTCAAGGAGCTGTTCACGCTCAGCTATGCGCAGGTGCTGACCGTCCAGTCCGCTTTCTTCGGCGCGTATTTCCTGTTCTCGATCCCCGGCGCCGCGATCGTCCGCCGCGCGGGCTATATGGTCACCGCGGCGATCGGCCTGCTGGTGATGATGGCGGGGTGCCTGGCCTTCGTGCCGGCCTCCGCCTCCGCCTCGTTCGGCGTGTTCCTGATCGCGCTGTTCGTGCTGGCGGCGGGGATCACCATCGTCCAGGTCGTCGCCAACCCGCTGATCTCGCTGCTCGGGCCGCCCGAAAGCGCGTCGAGCCGGCTGACCTTCGCGCAGGCGTTCAACTCGCTCGGCACCACCATCTTTCCCTATGTCGGCTCGATCCTGATCCTCGGCTCGCTCAGCAAGGTCGACTGGTCGAAGCTGCAGGGCGCCGCGCTGTCCGCCTATCGCGTCGCCGAGACGCGGGTGGTCGAGCACACCTATATCGGGCTGGCGATCGCGTTGGCGATCGTCGCCGCGGGGGTCTGGCTGCGCCGCGACCGGCTGCACGAGGCGCAGGACCGGACCGGCACGATGTTCCACGCCTTCACGCTGCTGGCGCGACCGCGCTTCGCCTTCGGGTCGCTGTGCATCTTCCTCTATGTCGGCGCCGAGGTGTCGATCGGCTCGCTGCTCGTCGCCTATCTCGAGCAGGCATCGACGCTCGGCCTCGACGCGGAGAGCGCGGGCAAGCACGTCCCCTATTATTGGGGCGGGGCGCTGATCGGGCGGTTCGCCGGCTCGGCGATCCTCAAGCTGACCGCGCCGGGCAAGGTGCTCGCCGTCTTCGCGGGCGCGGCGATCGTGCTGATCCTGATCTCGGCGAACAGCGCGGGCGCGGTGTCGGGCTGGTCGCTCCTCGCGATCGGGCTCGCCAACTCGATCATGTTCCCGACCATCTTCAGCCTCGCGTCCGAAGGACTGGGCGTCCGTGCGGCGGAGGGATCGGGCGTCCTGGCGACCGCGATCGTCGGCGGCGCGATCGTCCCGCCGCTCGCCGGCCACATCGCCGATACCGCGGGCCTGCATGTCGCGTTGAGCGTCCCGGCGATCTGCTATCTGCTGATCGGCGGGTTCGGGCTCTACGCCTGGCGCCATCCGGTGACCCCGCGCGTGGATTGACCGTAGCGCCGGGAATGCGACAACGGGGCGATGGCCACCGCCCCGCCCGCCAGGAAACCCTCGCCGCGATCGTGGCTGGCGATCACCCCCGACGCACCGGCGCTGCTGTTCGCGATCAAGACCTATGCCGCTGCGGTCATCGCCTACTGGATCGCGTTGAGCGTCGGGATGGAGCATCCGAGCTGGGCGATCACGACCGCGTTCATCACCTCGCAGCCGCTCGCCGGCGGTGTCGTCGGCAAGGCGATCTACCGGCTGATCGGCACCGTCCTGAGCGCGGGTGTGGCGATCCTGTTCGTCCCCAATCTGGTCAACGCGCCCGAACTGCTCGCGCTCGTACTCGCGCTGTGGCTGGGGCTCTGCTCGTTCGTCGCCGGGCTCAACCGCTCGCCGTCGTCCTACGTCTTCCTGATGTCGGGCTATACCGTCGCGATCATCTCCTACCCGGTGCTCGCCGCACCGCAGACCGTCTTCACGATCGCCGCCTTCCGGGTGCAGGAGATCGGGCTCGGCATCGTGTGCGCGGCCTTCTTCCACGGCGCGATCTGGCCGCAGACGGTGACCGCCAAGCTGACCGCGCGCGCCCGCGAGATCGTGGCCGCGGCCGAGCATTGGACGATCGATGCCTTGACCAGCACGCGGTACGATCCGGGTGTCGGCGAGCGCCGCCGGCTGGCCGCCGATCTCGACGAATTGCGGACGCTCGCCGCCAGCCTGCCGTTCGACACCGCGCGGCTGATGCCGCGGGTCGCGACGGTCCGCGCGCTGCGCGACCAGCTGATGCAGGCGCTGCCGCTCGCCACCACCGTCGAGGATCGGCGGCACGCCTTCGCCGCGCTCGAGCCGCTGCCCGCACCGGTGACCGGGTTGCTCGCCGAGACGCAGGCATGGCTCGCAGCGCCCCATGACGAGGCGACCGACGGCGCCGAGGCCGACCGCCTCGTCACGCGGGCGCAGGCGCTCGAGCCGGTGCCCGGGCTGCCGCCGGAATGGCGCGACCTGCTGCTGCTCACGCTGCTCGCGCGGCTCGGCGAGCTGATCCGGCTTCATCGCAACTGCCGGATGCTGGCCGCTCAGGTGAGCGAGTCCGACCTGATCTTCCGCCACAGCGCGGTGCCGATCGTCGCGCGCAATCGCTGGCGGTCGATGCATGTCGACATCGCGGGCGGCCTGCGCCTCGCCGCCGGCGCGGTGCTGACCACGCTGATCGCCTGCACCTTCTGGATCGCCAGCGCCTGGGATCAGGGCGCCAATGCGGTGTTGTTCGCGGGCGTCGTCACCGCGCTGTTCGGCGGCGTGGATAATCCGCGCGCGGCGATCTACGTGTTCCTGAGCGGTGTGGTGATCGGATCGCTGACCGGATTATTCTATGCCTTCGCGGTGCTGCCGCAGGTCACCGAGTTCGCGCTGATGATGACCGTGCTCGCGCCCGCCTTCCTGATCGGCGGCGTCGGCATCGCGACGCCGAGCACTACCGCGCGCTCGCTCGGCTTCGTCATCGGCCTCATCACCGCATCGGGGATCGACCTGCGTTACGATTCGGATTTCGTCAGCGTCGTCAACGCCACGGTCGCGCTGGTGCTGGGCGTGGTGTTCGCCTCGATGATGATCGGGCTCACCGCCAGCGTCGATGCCGAGGCGGGCGTGCGCCGGCTGATCCGCGCCGGCTGGCGCGACATCGGCCGCCGTGCGAACCGGCCGGGCCGCGCGGACATCGGCGGCTGGATGGCGCGGATGAGCGATCGCATCGGCCTGC
>CAZZZX010000108.1:0-7757 GCA_964658585.1 uncultured Novosphingobium sp. | reverse complement strand
CGGGCAAGGCGGGGCGGCTCGATGCGCTCGCCCGCGACGGGGTGGCGCTGATCGATCGCGGCGCGCGGATCGGCGCGGGGCGGCTCGGCGACTATGCGATCACTTCCGATTCGACCGCCGAGACCTTCCTCACCGCGGACGGGGCGCTGCCCGCGGGCCTGACGCTCGCCGACGATCCCGCGGCGATCGCGATCCGCGAACATCGCGGCGCGCTCGGCGTGCCGCTGCCCAAGGTCGGCGCCTATCTCGATCGGCTGGGCCACGCGCTCGGCCAGCGGCTGGTCTCGCTCGGCGGCAGCGTGCTGACCGGGCACGAGGTCGTCGCCGCGCAGGCGACCGGCGACGGATTGTGGCTGGTCCGCGCGCGGTGCATCGCCGACGGCCATACGGCCGAGCTGCGGACGCGCAACCTGGTGCTCGCCACCGGCGGGTGCCAGCCCGCGACACGGCTGGTCGAGGAGCGCGTCGCCGGCTATTCGCTGGTCGAGCGCTGCGGCGGCCGCCTGATCCAGTCCGACATGCTGCTCGCCGATGGCGGGATCGAGGCGATCGCGACGCAGCTGCCCAGCGATCGCCCGGCACGCATCGCCATCGTCGGCGGCTCGACCAGCGCGGTCACCGCCGCGGTGCGGCTGCTCAAGGCGAGCGACGTCCATGTCGGGCCGGGCGGCATCGTGCTCGTCCATCGCCGGCCGCTCAGGCCCTTCTATCCCTCCGCCGAGGCAGCGCGTGCCGATGGTTTCGACGATTTCACCGCGGACGATATCTGCCCGGTATCGGGGTTCGTCTATCGTCTCGCGGGCTTCCGGCTCGAGGCGCGCGAGCTCGTCGTCCATGCGCTCGGCATCGGCGGCCGGGTCGGCGATGCGCGGCTGCGCCTGCACCGGCTCGCGGGCGACGACGACGCGGTCGCGGCGGCGCTGCTCGACGAGGCCGATCTGGTGATCGCGGCGTTCGGCTATCGCCCGCACGCGCTGCCGCTGATCGATGCCGCGGGCCGTTCGATCCGGCTGCGCGCCGATGGGCCGGTGCGCGGGCCGATGGTCGATGCGCAATGCCGGGTGGTCGATGTCGCGGGCGGCGCCATCCCGGGCGTCTACGGACTCGGCCTGGCGGCGGGTTTCGTGCCGATGGGGTCGCTCGGCGGCGAGAAGAGCTTCCGCGGCCAGGCCAACGGGCTGTGGCTGTGGCAGAACGACGTCGGCGCGCTGATCGTCGATCAGCTCCTCGCCGGCGCCGCCAACGGCGTGGGCAGCGCGCACGCCACCGCATGACGCAGGCCGCGCCCGATCCGCTCGTCAGCGTGGTGATCGCCACCTATGACGGCGCCGCGTTCATCCGCGAGACGATCGACAGCGTGCGCGCGCAGACCATGCCCGATTTCGAGATCGTGGTGGTCGACGATTGCTCGCGCGACGATACCGTCGCGATCGTCGAGGGGATCGACGATCCGCGCATCACCACGATCCGCGCGCCGCGCAACGCCGGCCCGGCGGTGGCGCGCACGCTGGGCATGGTCCATGCCCGGGGTCGCTTCGTCGTCGGGCTCGACCAGGACGATCTGTGCGCGCCCGACCGCTTCGCGCGCCAGCTCGACTATCTCGACGCGCAGCGCGACGTCGCGCTGGTCGCGAGCACGATCCGCAGCTTCGGCAGCGGCGCCGATCGCGGCGACCCCTATCCCGAGCTGATCGACCCCTCGGAGATCGACTGGACGCTGCAGATCGTCAATCCGCTCGCCTGGTCGAGCGTGATGATGCGCGGCACCGCGGCGCGTGCGCTGGTGCCGTTCCAGCGCACCGAATATCGCTTCGCCGAGGATTTCGATCTCTATCACCGCATCCGCCGCCATGGCCGGATCGGTCGCATCGCGGCGCCTCTGGTGTCCTATCGCCAGCACCCCGGCGGCATGTCCAAGACCGGCGAGGAGACGATGATCCGGGTCGCCGGCGCGGTGCTCGCGAGCGTATGGGGAGAGCTGTTCGAGGATGGCGGCGAGAGCGCGGGGCAGCTGCTCAGCCGCTATGCCGGCGCGAGCCATCCGCCGCCCGACGTGGCGACGCTGGCGGCGTGCGGGCAGGTGCTCGAGCGGCTGGTCGCGGAACGCGGGCACCTCGCGCCCGGCTTCGCCGAGACCAGCGCGTCCGCGCACTGGTGGCGCATCGCGCGGACCGGAATGCGCGCGGGCGCCTACAGCGCCGCGCAGGCCCGCGCCGCGCGACCCGATTTTGCGCGCCGCGGCGATACCGCGCGCAGCCGCTTCGCGCGCGACCGGATGGTCGGCGCGGCGCGGCGGCTCGTCCAGTTCTACATGCTCTGACGTCGGGATCGGGGACTAGCGACCCGCTCCCGCGCGTGTCCGGACGGACCGCGGGGTTTGACTCGCCGGCCGCGCTGCGGGCATCGTATCGGCCATGAAACACTACAGGAAGCAGCTCGCCGAGCTCCAGCTCGCGATGGTCCACACCCAGCAGGCGATGATAAAGGACGGCGAGCGCGTCGTGCTGGTGCTCGAGGGCCGCGACACCGCGGGCAAGGACGGCGCCATCAAGCGCATCACCGAGCATCTCTCGATCCGCGCGACACGGGTCGTGGCGCTGCCCAAGCCATCCGATCGCGAGGCCGGGCAATGGTATTTCCAGCGCTATGCCGCGCTGCTGCCGACCGCGGGCGAGCTCGTGATCTTCAACCGCTCCTGGTACAATCGCGCGGGCGTCGAGGTGGTGATGGGCTTCTCCACGCCCAAGCAGCAGGAGGAATTCCTGCGCGACGCGCCCGAGTTCGAGCGGATGCTGGTCGAAAGCGGGACCAAGGTCATCAAGGTGTGGCTCGACATCACCAAGCAGGCGCAGAAGGAGCGGCTCGACGCGCGCCGCACCGATCCGCTGAAGGCGCTCAAGGTCTCGGACCTCGACAAGGTCGCGCAGGACAAGTGGAAGGATTATTCCGCCGCGCGCGACACCATGCTGATGCGCACCGACACGCCCTATTCGCCGTGGACCTGCGTCGCCACCGACGACAAGAAGGAGGCGCGCATCGCGGTGCTGCGCCATCTGCTGCGCCAGATCGCCCCGCCCAAGATCGCCAGGCATGTCGAGGCGCCCGATCCCGCGATCCTCTTCCCGTTCGAGACCGCGGCGATCGAGGATGGCCGGCTGGCCAGGTGACGATCGGCCGGTGGAGCGCATCGCCTATCTGAACGGCGGCTGGTTGCCGCTCGCCGAGGCGCGCGTGTCGGTGTTCGACCGCGGCTTCCTGTTCGCGGACGGCGTGTACGAGGTCACCACCGTGATCGGCGGGCGGCTGATCGACATGGCCGCGCACCTCGCGCGGCTGGCGCGATCCGCGGCCGAGATCGACATGGCGGTCGCCGAGCCGCCCGAACGGATCGCGGCGATCCATGCCGAGCTCGTCGCGCGCAACCGGCTCGACGAGGGGGTGGTCTATCTGCAGGCGACGAGAGGGGCCGCGGATCGCGACTTCCTCGCGGCGCCGGATCTGGCGCCGACGCTGGTGCTGTTCACCCAGGCCAAGCGGATCGTCGACAACCCGGCTGCGACGAGCGGGATCGCGGTGGTGACGATGCCCGAGCTGCGCTGGCCGCGGCGCGACATCAAATCGGTCGCGCTGCTCGCGCAGGTGCTCGCCAAGCGCGAGGCGGCGGCGCGCGGCGGCCAGGAGGCATGGCTGGTCGAGGACGGGCTGGTCACCGAAGGCGCCTCGTCGACCGCGTGGATCGTCACCGCCGACGGCCGGCTGGTGACGCGTGCGCACAGCCATGCAACGCTGCCCGGCGTCACCGCGCTGGCGGTCGCGGCGCTGGCGCAGGAGCAGGGGCTGACGATCGAGCGGCGCGGCTTTTCGGTGGCGGAGGCGCAGGTCGCGGCGGAGACGTTCGTCAGCGCCGCCTCCAGTCTCGTCCTGCCGGTGGTGTCGATCGACGGCGTGGCGGTGGGGGACGGCAGACCGGGTCCGCTAGCGACGCGGCTGCGCCGGCTCTATCTGGATTTCGCGCGCGGCTGAACCGCGCGATCCTGTCGGCCCGGTCAGGCCAGCAGCAGCCCCGCGAACGCCGCCGACATCAGATTGGCCAGGCTGCCCGCCGCCAGCGCGCGCAGGCCGAGCCGCGCGATCGTCGGGCGCTGGTTGGGCGCGAGGCTGCCGGTCGCCGCCATCTGGATCGCGATCGAGGAGAAGTTGGCGAAGCCGCACAACGCGAACGTCACCACCGCGATCGTGTGCGGGGAGAGTTGCGCCTGGTCCCGGCCGAGCGAGAGATAGGCGACGAATTCGTTGAGCACGATCTTCTCGCCGAACAGCCCGCCCGCGATCCCCGCCTCGCGCCACGGCACGTTGAGCAGGAACATCACCGGCGCGAAGAGATAGCCCAGCAATCGCTGGAAGGTCAGATCCTCGAGCCCGAACCAGTGGCCGACGCCGCTCAGCAGGCCGTTGGCGAGCGCGACCAGCGCGACGAAGGCGAACACCATCGCGCCGACCGCGACCGCGATCCTGACCCCGGTCTGCGCGCCCTGGCTCGCCGCCATGATGATGTTGATCGGCTTGTCCTCGCCGTGCGGCTCGATCGCGGCGACCTCGTCGATCGCGTCGAGATCGGCGGGGGCGGCGACGTCGGGCATGATGATCTTGGCCATCAGCAGTCCGCCGGGCGCGGACATGAAGCTCGCCGCGAGCAGATAGTCGATGCGGATGCCCATCGCCGCATAGGCCGCAAGGATCGTGCCCGCGACGCCCGCCATCCCGCTGGTCATCACCGCGAACAGCTGCGGCGGGGTGAGCCCGGCGAGATAGGGGCGGATGACGAGCGGACTCTCCGACTGGCCGACGAAGATGTTGGCCGCGGCGCAGAGCGATTCGACCCTGGACACGCCGACGACCCGCTCGATCCCGCCGCCGATCCAGCGCACCACGAACTGCATGACGCCGAGATGATAGAGGATCGAGACCAGGGCGGCGAAGAAGACGATCACCGGCAGCGCCTGGATCGCGAACATCCGGCCGAGCGGATCGGTCGCCAGCGGCCCGAACAGGAACTGCGTGCCCGCGGCGGCATAGCCGAGCAGGTTGGCGACCCCGTCCGACAGGAAGCCGAGCAATGTCCGCCCCCACGGCACGTCGAGCACCAGGATCGCGATCCCGGCCTGCAGCGCGAACGCCGCGCCGACCACGCGCGGCCGGATCGCGCGCCGGTCTGCCGAGAGCGCGACGGCGATGGCCAGGATGACGACGATGCCGGCGAACCCGATCACGAACTTCATGTACGTCGCCTGTGCCGTTCCGCTGCGCCGGCGACCATACACGGGCGGACACGGTCGGCCAGCCCTTCGCACGGGTGGCGTTCAACTGCGGTTCAGGGCATTATGGCAGGATAGACAGGTTCGAATCCACGAGGAGAATCGCCATGCGCCTATCCCGTCCCTTCGCGCTCGCCGGCACTGCGGCCCTCATCGCCGGACTCGGCGTCGCCGCCTTCGCCGAAGCACCCAAGGTCCATGTCCTGCGCGTCGTGCTGCCCGATGGCCGGGAGCAGCTGGTGCGCTACACCGGCGACGTGCCGCCGCGGCTCGTGCTCGTCCGCCAGCCCGTCGCACCGGTCGCCGCGACGCCGTTCGCCGCACTCGACCGGATGGCGGCGCTGATGGACCTGCAGGCCGCGCAGATGATGCGCCAGGTCTCGGCGATGGCGGCGCGCTCCGCCACGGTGACGCCGGGCGGCAACATGCAGCTTGCCGCGCTCGCCAACGCGCCAGCCGGCGCGCGCTACAGCTATACCACGACGACGATCGTCAACGGCCGCAGCTGCACCACCAACGTCCAGGCGACCTCGCTCGGCGCGGGCAGGCAGCCGCAGCTGCTGCGCCGCGTCTCGGGCGACGGTTGCGGCAGCGCCGCGGCGGCGCGCGCGACCGACCCGAGCCTGACCGCACTGCCGGTCACGCCGACACCGCCCGCACCCCCGCGCATCGTCCCACCGCCGGCCGCACCCAGGGCACCGGCCGCGCCACACGCGCCCGCGGCCGACACGATCTAGCGCAATCCCGCGGGACATCGAAGGGCGTCCGCACCATCTGGGTGCGGACGCCCTTTCCCTGTGCGCTCAGCCGTGCGCCAGCGCCGCGAGCAGCAGCAGCGCGACGATGTTGGTGATCTTGATCATCGGGTTGACCGCGGGTCCGGCGGTGTCCTTGTAGGGATCGCCGACGGTGTCGCCGGTCACCGCGGCCTTGTGCGCCTCGCTGCCCTTGCCGCCGTGATTGCCGTCCTCGATATATTTCTTGGCATTGTCCCACGCGCCGCCGCCGCTGGTCATCGACAGCGCGACGAACAGCCCCGAGACGATCACCCCGAGCAGCAGCGCACCCAGCGACGCGAAGCCGTTGGCCTGCCCCGCGACCGCGCGGATCACGAAATACAAAACCACCGGGGTCAGCACCGGCAACAGGCTGGGCACGATCATCTCGCGGATCGCCGCGCGGGTCACCAGATCGACGGTGCGCGCATAATTGGGGCGCGAGGTGCCCGCCATGATCCCCGGATTGTCGCGGAACTGCGCACGCACCTCCTCGACCACCGCACCCGCGGCGCGGCCGACCGCGGTCATCCCGAACGCACCGAACAGATAGGGCAGCAGCGCGCCGAGCAGCAGCCCGACGATGACGTACGGGTTGGACAGCGTGAAATCGACCGCCAGACCGGGGAAGAAGGTCTTGAGATCCGAGGTATAGGCACCGAACAGCACGAGCGCCGCGAGTGCGGCGGAGCCGATCGCATAACCCTTGGTGACCGCCTTGGTGGTGTTGCCGACCGCGTCCAGCGCATCGGTGCGCTCGCGCACGTCGTGTTCGAGCCCCGCCATCTCGGCGATGCCGCCGGCATTGTCGGTCACCGGGCCATAGGCGTCGAGCGCCACCACCATGCCGGCGAGCGCGAGCATCGCGGTCGCCGCGAAGGCGATGCCGAGCAGCCCCGCCAGCTGGAACGAGGCGATCACCGCGATCACGATCGCCAGCGTCGGCAGCGCGGTCGCCTCGAGGCTGATCGCGAGGCCCTGGATGACATTGGTACCGTGACCGGTCACGCTGGCGAGCGCGATCGAGCGGACCGGCCGATGATTGGTGCCGGTATAATATTCGGTGATCCACACCAGCGCGCCGGTCAGCGCGAGACCGACCACCATGCAGTAGAACAGGTTCATGCCGGTGACGACGGTGCCGGTCGCGGTCGGCGCGCCGATCGCGGCGTGCATGTCGCCCAATGCCCATTGGGTGGCGACGTAGATCGCCGGGACGGCGAGGATCGCCGAGGTCAGGAAGCCCTTGTAGAGCGCGCCCATGATCGTGCCGCCGCCGAGCCGGACCATGAAGGTGCCGATGATCGAGGTGACGATGCACACCCCGCCGACCAGCAGCGGCAGCGACATCAGCCGCAGCGTCGCGGGGCCGCCGGTGCCGAGGAACATCGCGATCGACACCATGGTGACGCCCAGCGTCACGACATAGGTCTCGAACAGATCGGCGGCCATGCCGGCGCAGTCGCCGACATTGTCGCCGACGTTATCGGCGATGGTGGCGGGGTTGCGGGGGTCGTCCTCGGGGATGCCGGCCTCCACCTTGCCGACCAGGTCCGCGCCCACGTCGGCGGCCTTGGTGAAGATGCCGCCGCCCAGCCGCGCGAAGATGGAGATGAGCGACGCGCCGAACGCCAGCGCGGTCAGCGCCTTGACGACCACCGGCGCG
>CAZZZX010000107.1:6663-7814 GCA_964658585.1 uncultured Novosphingobium sp. | reverse complement strand
GAAAATCTCCCGATCGATCGTCCCTCGCTCCATGTCAACGAAACGGCGATAATCATCGATGCCTTGCTCAATGTTAAGGTCTGCTTCAGCCACCACACCCTCCATAATAAAACTGGGTTTTGAATCGGTCATAATGGTTCTCGTTATTGCCGCGATCGATATTTCGCTCGGCAACGAGCGTTCATTAAAAGACAGACCGAAAGGCAATATATAGCAAGCTTGCGGCAATACATGCGTTAAAGTCGTGGATATCTTGCACTATAAGGCCGATCTCATGTAAGGTGTCGGGTGGCTCGCGACCTTTGGTCTCTGCCAATCGACGTGCTTGAAAACGACTTCAGCCAAGAAAGCTCGCGTTTTTTGCGATATCGTCTATCAGTTATTACTTTAAGTTTCTCTTTTTATTTGATTCAGACCGGCGGCTTCTGTCGCAGTCTTCGACAACAAACGTCGAGGCGCCAATCACGTCCTAAATCGACAACGCGGTGGCGGCTTCCTGCTCACGACGCATTTTCATCAAGCGACGCCGCGCCATAACAGAACCGGAATCCACTTGCAGTATCACTGGTCTTCTGCCCCAGAAGTCGGTATCTTTCATGCTTCTCTGGACAGCTTCGATCATCGGTTGATCTTCATCGATGAAAGCCTTACCAACCAAGTCGTCGCTGTCATCACCGCTCTTCGGAAATCCATAGAAATAGTGAGACGTCATGCCCGTCTCTGGGGTTATAATATGGGGTGCAACCATGGGAGGTATTGGACTCTCGGCTCGATCGGTGCCGGCAAGACAGATGCCGACCTCGAGCAACATTGAAGCGGGCGCAGCCCAACGCATTTCAAGCCAGTGGTCAACTTTTGTCTCGGGTGGCAGAAAGCTAGCCCACGGCGGCGGCGAAATCTCCGGCATCCACCAATTGGACCAAACAATTTCTCCTTCAGTTTTCACGTTGTGGGTTCCTTGGAAGATAACCCCTCCGCCCCCAAAGCTGCCGGTGTGGAGAAACTCAATATGGCTCAGGTCCATCAGATTGTCGGTAAGCAGCTCGAAGTTTGCCTCGAACCGCAGATGCCCACGACCCGGTGGACTTTCGGCGGTCATGCACGAGAAATCCCCGATAGCAGCTGGATCCGCAACGTCAGGATCTCCGGGC
>CAZZZX010000107.1:0-6653 GCA_964658585.1 uncultured Novosphingobium sp. | reverse complement strand
AAAACCAAAGAATCGAGTCTTTGGCTACCACCGGGAAACTCTGCACCGCGCAACCCGGCGGAATGAGGTCGGAGAACGGATTGCTAATGCATGATCCGGTCGCGTCGAATTTCAAACCATGGTAGCCACATATTAAATTGTTCCCGTCGCGTCGCCCGCGACTTAGCGGCGCAAATCGATGCGGGCATCGATCGACGAAGGCCACGTAGCCGTCCCCTTTTTCTTTCCTATAAAAAACCATAGGAGTGTCCAAGAGAGTTCGGACTAGGAAACCGCCTTCGGGAACTTCCGTTTCCCAGCCGGCCATATACCATAGGTTCCTAAGGTGTTCACCCATCACGAGTCCCATAGCTGTCTAACGAAGCCAGTCAGTACCTTTAAGCGGATGAGCATGACACACAAGCGTTTTTTTAGCCGCGATCCCAAGGTTGTGACCGAGCGTATCCTGGACGCGGCAGAGGCCGAGTTTGAGATCGAGGGTTTCACCGGCGCCAGCACGAACCGTATTGTTGATAGGTTTGGGGGGTCAAAGGCTACGCTTTTCCGATATTACTCAACGAAGGCTGAGCTTTTCGTGGCCGTTATGCGTCGGATCAGCGAG
Source organism: uncultured Novosphingobium sp. (assembly GCA_964658585.1). Lineage (GTDB taxonomy): Bacteria > Pseudomonadota > Alphaproteobacteria > Sphingomonadales > Sphingomonadaceae > Solisphingomonas. Next base: position 6,052 of record CAZZZX010000107.1, on the reverse strand, counting down.
CGGCTCGTCGCGAAACTCGATTGGAATGCGCTTGACCATGATGATCCGCTAGCTGGGCTCACGGCTTTCGCGCGAATAGCACTGAAGGCGAGTCTGAGCGAAGATGCGCTCTTTGTCGGCCGGATGGTAATTGCCCATGGTCGAGACTTTCCAGATGTGCGGGAGACATTTATCGCGGTAGCGATAGACCCCGTAGTCAACGGTTTAGCAGACTTCCTTCGGAATTTCACTCAAAGGGGACTGCTTTGTTGTTCCGACTGTGAGGGAGATGCAGTCCGTTTTTTCGATCTTGTTGTCGCAGGGTGGAGCAGCCGGGCTCTGTTCGGCATCGGCCCTACCCGGAACGACGCGTTTTTAGAATTAGAGGCCGCGAGAGCGGCGGCTCTGTTCGTGCATGGGCGAGGACGCCCCGGCCACGCCGCCTGATATCGGTGCGAAGGCACACCTCAGATGTATCAGCGGCAGGAAAGTCTACCACCTGTGGGAGGCAGCGGGCAAAATCTGCGACTTCGTCTAGTTTGCCGAAACTACTTCGCGGACGCAGGATATGGGTCGGATTGAACGGTCGGCGCTCTTGCGCTGTCGTCCTGGGCGATCGCGTCGAGCCCGGCCATCACAAAGCGCTCGATGTGATGCACGAGCAGGCGAGCACCATCGCGAGAGCTGACGAGATCGGGAAGAAGGCTTTCAAGGGCGGGACGGTTCACCATCGACATCACGATACATGGTGCAATAACCGTCAGCATACTACGTTCGACGACAGGATCATCTGGCGGCCTATTAAGCATCTCCGCTACGATGGTTTTAAGAAAGGCACGGCGACGCCCGATGGACTCAGTGAGAAATTCCGCTTGCGCAAAAGTCGGTACGACCATCTCGCGAGCCACGAGGCGCATTTCCCAGGAATCGGCGGTCGATCGCGACAAGCGATCGACCATATTTCGCAATACCGCCCGCAGCCTATCTCGAGCTGGCCTGTCCTCGAAGTCAGCGACATCTGACGCCCCGATCCAGACAGCGCGCTCGTAAGCCACCTTCAACGTGGCCACGTAAAGTGCTTCAAAGCCGCCAAAGTGGTAATTCACCGCCGCGAGGTTCGCGCCGGCGCGCTGGCAAATCTCTCGGCTTGTCGACCCTTGAAACCCCTTTTCGGCGAAAACCACGCCCGCCGCGGCGATCAGCTGCTCTCGTGCTTTGATCCCCGGTCTGGATAGACCCGGCGCTGAGCGGTGTGTTGGCCTCATGGCGCTGCAATAGGCCGCCGCCCCTGATATCTCAATTTCAAATTCGGATTTGACATCGTTGTGCTGCTGGGTATGTATCGGTGGAAATCGGAGGCTCCTCGATGTCCGACACCAATCCGCCAAATTCTGATAATCAGGCCGATCCCGGGCCCTCAGATGAGACGGCCCCACCCGCGAAGCAGATGGGGAAGAAACCCCTTATCATTCTGGCCGCGGCGGTGTTTGTGATCCTCATCGCGGTGATCTGGTTCTATTTTTCTACGCGCAATTTTGTCTCCACGGACGACGCCCAGGTCGACGGCGATGCAGTGACTATGCAGGCAAAGGTCTCCGGCTATGTGACCGAACTCGATGTCACCGACAATCAGAGGGTAAAGGCGGGCCAGATTCTCTTCCGGATCGATCCACGCGACTATGTCGCTACGCGAGATCAGCAGAAGGGTGCCGTCGCTCAAGCCGAGGCGCAGGTCGAAAACGCCAAGGCCAACTTGGAGATGGTTCGCGTCACCGCTCCGGCCAAGCTGGCGGCGGCGAAAGCGCAGACCGCTTCGTCCGCCGCGACACGCAATTTCGCAGCATCCGATCTTGATCGCCAGACCAGCGTCGATCGCCGGTCGACCAGCCAGCAGAGTATCGATCAGGCGGCCGAGAATTTTCAGACAGCCAAAGCCAATTTTATCAACAATCAAGCGCAGACGACGCAAGCCGACGTTGTTCCGCAAACAATCGCACAGGCAAAAGCGCAGGTCGACGAGGCGCTCGCTCAGGCAACGCAGGCCAAGGCGCAACTCGCCAGCGCCGAACTCAACGTCGGTTATACCGAAATACGAGCGCCCCGGGATGGCTGGATCACGCAACGCAATATCCACCTCGGCAGCTATGTGGCTGCTGGCCAATCGGCCTTTTCTCTGGTGGCGCCGACCTTCTGGGTCACGGCGAACTTCAAGGAAAACCAGCTCAAGCGCATGCGGCTCGGCCAGAAAGTGATGATCAAGATCGATGCCTATCCGGGGCTGCGCCTGGAAGGGCACATCGACAGCCTGCAGATGGGGACTGGATCCCGGTTCAGCGCCTTCCCCGCTGAGAACGCCACCGGAAACTTTATTAAGATCGTGCAGCGCGTACCGGTAAAGATCATAATCGATGGAGGTTTGGATCCAGATCGCCCCCTGCCTTTGGGCCTTTCCGTTGATCCTACTGTAGACGTCGAATGAGCGCTGCGGTCTCCCAGAGCTCAAGCGAGGTCGCAGACCGCGCAAAAACCTGGCGCGCGCCCGGCAATTCTTGGCTGATCGCGATAGTCGTGACCTTGGCCGCCTTCATGGAAGTACTGGACTCAACCATCGTCAATGTCGCGCTGCCCCACATTGCTGGCTCGATGTCGGCCAGCAATGAGGAAAGCACGTGGGTTGTGACGTCTTATCTTGTCGCCAATGGCATCGCATTGATGATCTCGGGTTTCTTCACACGCCTTCTCGGACGCAAACGCTATTTCCTGATTTGCATTGTCATGTTCACCATATGCTCCTTCCTGTGTGGTATCGCCACAAACCTGACGGAGATCATCTTCTTTCGCCTCTTACAGGGCTTCTTTGGCGGCGGCCTCCAGCCCAACCAGCAATCGATTATCCTGGACACATTCCCCCCCGAGCGACGGGCCGCAGCCTTCGGTGTGACGGCGATGGCCACCATCGTTGCGCCGGTGCTAGGTCCGGTTCTGGGCGGGTTCATCACCGACAATGCGAGTTGGCGCTGGATTTTCCTGATAAATATCCCTGTCGGCGTCATCGCGTTCTTCGGCGTCACCGCTTTGGTGCTGGACCCACCCTGGCTGAAGACGGACGGCACGATCAGGACTTCGGTCGATTATGTAGGGCTCGGCTTCATCACGCTCGGGCTCGGAGCGTTCCAGATCATGCTCGATAGAGGCGAGGAGGCGGACTGGTTCGATTCGGGCTTCATCCAGCTAATGGCAATCCTGGCCGCCACAGGCATTGTTGGCGGAATTTATTGGCTGCTCTATGCCAAGAACCCGATCGTCAACCTTAGGGTCATGGCAGATCGGAACTTCGCCCTCGGCTGCATGATGATCGCCGCCATGGCGATGGTCCTCTACTCCAGCTCCGTTCTGATACCCCAACTTGCGCAGCAGCAACTCGGCTACACCGCGACCTGGTCCGGGCTTGTACTGGCGCCGGGTGCCATCGCGCTCATTCTGCTGATCGTCGTCGTTAGTCGCCTGATGACGGTCGTCCCCGCTCGCTACATGATCGCGAGTGGATTTGCGATTATGGCCGTGGCATTCTTCTATTCCAGCCACTTGGCGCGAGACATCAATTTCGCCACGCTGGTGAAGATGCGCGTTGCCCAGACGATGGGTCTGGGCTTTTTGTTCGTGCCGATCACCTCCATCACCTATCTAACCATTCCCGCGAAGCTCAACAGCGACGCCGCGGCGCTCTTCACCATGTTCCGCAACGTTGCGGGATCGGTCGGCATCTCTGTTTCCTCCGCCCTGGTAACCACTCGAGGCCAGGTCCGGACGGCGTATCTGAGCAGCCATCTGTCGCCGTTATCGCAAGGATATAATAATCTCCTCTCAAAGACGGCACAAACCATCCAGGCAGGCGGGCAATCCATGGCCGCCTCTCAGCAAAACGCTAAGGCGATGATTGAGCGGACTCTAAGTTCTCAGGCGAATATCCTTGGCTATGAGGATGTCTTCGTCCTGTGCGCCGCGCTTGCGCTCGGTATCCTACCCTTCACCTTCCTTCTTTCGTCGGCCAAGGCCGAGCAAGCTGCCGGTGGGAGCCATTGATGAAACGCAACCGCCTCACGCCGATCGGAGCCGCCATGCTGCTAGTTGGCTGCACCGTCGGCCCCAATTTTGCGCCGTCTGTTCCGGGGACGCCGCTGGCATGGAAGGATTATGCCGCCGCTGCGCCCGCCGACGGTGCGCAGTCAGGGATCACTTCGGCGGCCGATCCCGCACCGGATTGGTGGAGGCTGTTCAACGACCCTGAACTCACCACACTTATCGCGCGCGCCGCCGCCAGTAATCTTGATATCAAAATCGCGGTGCAGAAGATTGCCGAGGCGCGTTCCGACGAGATCTCAGAGGCGGCGCAGGGATTGCCGAGTCTGACCGGCAAGGCGACCTATACCTATCAGCAGGAGGGTCTGGACCAAATCTCGGGAGAAATTGGCAGCGCCCTACCCGTCAAGTTGACCCAACCCCCCGGCGCGTTCGGACTCGTCGAAGGCGCGCTCGACGCTTCCTGGGAGATCGACTTGTTCGGCAAAGTCCGCCGTTCCGTCGAGATGTCCAGGGCCGAAACTGCCGCGAAAGTCGGCGATCGGGATGATTCCCTCGTCTCGCTACAGGCTGAAGTCGCGCAGACCTACGGTAAGCTTCGTGCTGCTCAGGCGAATCTGGCGGCCGCCAATGCGGACGTTATAGCGGAAAAAAACCTGCTCGCCTTGACCCGAGATCGGACGTCGCATGGACTGACCAGCGGCCTCGACTTCAAGAACGCGCAAGCCCAACTGGCTAATAGCGAAGCCCAGGTGCCGCAATATCAGCAACAAATCGCCACTTACCTGAACGGTCTAGCGGTTTTGGTTGGCGAGGCGCCGGGCGCGCTGGACGCTGAGCTTTCAGTTGTGAAGCCGATCCCCAGATTGTCGGCCGCCTCAGTACCCATCGGGCTACCCTCAAGCATGGCGCATCGACGCCCGGATATCCGCGCCGCCGAAGCCCGCCTCCATGAGCAGACCGCCAACATTGGCGTTGCGATTGCACAGCTATATCCGGACATCACGCTCACCGGCGAGATTGGCCAGCAATCCCAGCGAGCTGGCAATTTTCTTGTATCTTACAACAGCATCTTTTCCTTGAGCCCCTCTATCTCGCTGCCAATTTTCCAGGGCGGCAAGCTCAAGGCAGACGTGGCTCAGGCGAAGGCCGCGCAGGTCGAAGCGGCGCTTACCTATCGAAAGACTGTGCTATCGGCGCTGCAAGACGTGGAGAATGCCCTCGCCTCCTACCGTACCGATCAGCAACGCCTGCATTCGTTGCAGACTTCGGTCGATGCAGACAATGCGGCCATCCAAATCGCTCGCGATCGCTATCAGCACGGCCTCGATACCTATCTCGACGTACTGACCGGGCAAAACACACTGATCGAGGCGCAGCAGCAACTCGTGCAGGTCCAATTGGCCGTCGCCGACGATCTCGTCACACTTTATAAGGCTTTAGGCGGCGGATGGCGAGCAGGAACCTAGTCGCAAGGAGCGGCGCATATGCGAACTGCATCTGCTCGAGGACATGACACCGCCGCAGATGGCGACCGGCGATTTGGAGCGCAGTTGGCTCAGCAGGTGGCTCTCCTTCGTGCCTATGCCCGGCGCCTCACCCGAGGTGGGGCTGACGCCGACGATCTTTTGCAGGACACCATGCTGCGATGCTGGATAGCGCGTGACCGCTTCCAACTGGACACGAACATGGCCGCTTGGGCACGCACCGTCATGCGCAACGCCTTTCTTTCGGATAGGCGGCGTGATCGTTTCCGAGCGGATCTCCCCGAAGATGCCTTCGATCGGTTGGTAAGCGTCGCACCGAACCAGGATGACGTGGTCGCACTTAGCGACCTTGTTTGGGCATTGGGCGAATTGACACATGATCAGCGTGCCGCCGTCCTGCTCGCTGGTGAGGGCATCTCGATCGAGGAATCAGCATTGCGGCTCTCCGTACCGGAAGGCACGATCAAAAGCCGGGTCTTTCGTGGCCGAGAGAGGCTTCGAGAGTT
>CAZZZX010000106.1:0-7857 GCA_964658585.1 uncultured Novosphingobium sp. | reverse complement strand
GCTCCGGCGAGCGTGGCGGCGGGTGTGCCGTTTAGCGTGACGGTGACGGCGACGGCGGGTCGCTCGGTGCGGTCGGGGTCGACCAGCTGCGCTGGCTGCGTCCGGTGTATCCCGGCGACGTGTTGCGCGTCGAGACCGAGGTGCTCGAGGTCAAGCCGTCACGCAGCCAGCCCGGGATGGGATCGGTGCGCAGCCGGCTGACCGTCTTCAACCAGAAGGACGAGCCGGTGATGTCGCACGAGCCGATCGCGCTGTTCCGGCGACGGGGCTGAGGCATTTCGGCGGTCGGAACCGCCCGGCACGAACGGGGAGGGCAGGCGGGTTCGACCCGGACGATCGCCCTCAGTCCCCCGCGAACGCGACCAGCGTCGATACCCGGACGCCGAGTGCGCGCAGCGCCGCGGCGCCACCGAGATCGGGCAGATCGATGACGAAGCTCGCGCCGGCCACTTCGGCGCCCGCGGTTCGCAGCAGGCGGACCGCGGCGCACGCGGTGCCGCCGGTGGCGATCAGATCGTCGACCAGCAGCACGCGCTGGCCGGGGATGCAGGCATCCTCGTGCATGACGATCCGGTCGGTGCCGTACTCCAGCGCATAGTCGATGCCGATGGTGCGGCCGGGGAGCTTGCCGTCCTTGCGGATCAGCACCAGCCCGCGGCCGAGCTCGCGCGCCAGCGCGGCGGCGAAGACGAAGCCGCGCGCCTCGATCCCTGCGATCAGGTCGATATCGCCGACCACCCGCGCAGCCATCCGCGACACTGCGAGGCCGAAGCCGTCGGCGTCGAGCAGCAGCGTGGTGATGTCGCGGAAGCGGATACCGGGCTTGGGGAAGTCCGGGATCGTGCGGATCAGCGCGGCGATGTCGTCGTTCGCGAAGCGCTCGCTCGCCGCGCCGGTGCCGCTCGCCATCCCCGCGCTCCCGTGAGCGGCGGGAGACGAGCCGTCGCCGGCCCGTCTCCCGATGCTCAATGCTTCTTGCCGTGCCAGATGTTGCGGTAGGCGCCGAACGCCAGCAGCGTCGCGATCAGCAGGTAGATCACCACCGCGGTACCGGTCCGCTTGCGCGCGTCCATCTTGGGCTCGGCCGCCCACATCAGGAACGACGCGACGTCCTCCGCCATCTGCTCGCGAGTCGCGACCGTGCCGTCCGAATAGGTCACCTGACCGTCGGCGGTCAGCGGCGGCGGCATCGCGATGTTGAGGTTGGCGAAATACGGGTTGTATTGCAGCCCCGGCGGCGTCGTGAAGTCCGGGAACCTGGTCTTCATCGAGGCGGGCACGGTCGCGTAGCCGGTGACCAGGCTGGCGATGTAGCGGGGGCCGCCCTCGCGCGCCTTGGCGAGCAGGCTCATGTCCGGCGGCAGCGCATTGTTGTTCGCGGCACGCGCCTGGAGCTCGTTGGTATACGGGCCCGGGATGAAGTCGGACGGCAGCGCCTTGCGCGTCGCCGGCTCGCCGGTGTCGGGATTGAGCGACGGCGTCTCCGGTCCGTTCTTGGCGAGCGCCTTCACTTCCGCCTTGCTGAAGCCGATCTGCTCGAGATCCTTGTACGCCACCAGACGCATGGTGTGGCAGGCCGAGCAGACCTCCTTGTAGACCTGATAGCCGCGCTGCAGCTGGCGGTTGTCGTAGCGGCCGAACGGGCCGTCGAACGAGAAATGGATGTCGCGCGGCTCGAGATGATAGCCGCCGTCGGCGACATCGGCGTTGGGCAACGGCGCGTCGGCCTGGTGCGGCGAGGTCGCGATGGAGAACAACAGCGCGAGCACGAACGCCAGGCCCACGATGGGCGCGAAGAACGGGGCGAAGAAGCGAACCATGACTGTGCTATCCCCCGAGGATCATTGGGCCGCGAGGCCGTGAGGTGCGCCGTGCGCGGTCTCGCCGTGCAGCACGGACTCGGAGATCGAGTTGGGCAGCGGCAGCGGTGTCTCGAAATGCGAGACCAGCGGCAGGATGATGAGGAAGTGCGCGAAATAATAGGTCGCGCAGATCTGGCTGAGCAACACCACCATCGGCGTGACATGCGCCTGGCCGAGATAGCCGAGGATCGCGACGTCGATCACCAGCGCGACGAAGAACCAGCGATAGAGCGGCCGGTAGTTGGTCGAGCGGACCGGCGAGCGGTCGATCCACGGCAGGAAGAACAGCAGCAGGATCGACCCGAACATCGCCATCACGCCCCACAGCTTGGCGGGGATGAACAGGAAGTTGAAGGTGAACGACTTGAGGATCGCGTAGAACGGCAGGAAGTACCATTCGGGCACGATGTGCGCGGGCGTCGAGAGCGGGTTGGCCGGGATATAGTTGTCCGGGTGCCCCAGCAGGTTCGGCGCGAAGAACATCAGCGTGGTGTAGCAGAGCAGGAACACGCCGAGCCCGAAGCCGTCCTTGGCGGTGTAATAGGGGTGGAACGGCACGGTGTCGGCCGGCCCCTGGACGTCGATCCCGGTCGGGTTGTTCGAGCCCGGGATGTGCAGCGCCCAGATGTGCAGCACGATCACCGCGGCGATCACGAACGGCAGCAGGTAGTGCAGCGAGAAGAACCGGTTGAGCGCGTCGTTGTCGGGTGCGAAGCCGCCGAGCAGCAACTCCCGGATCGGCTCGCCGACCAGCGGGATCGCCGAGAAGAAGCCGGTGATGACCTGCGCGCCCCAGAAGCTCATCTGCCCCCAGGGCAGCACATAGCCCATGAACGCGGTCGCCATCATCAGCAGGAAGATCACCACGCCGAGCAGCCACACCATCTCGCGCGGTGCCTTGTACGAGCCGTAATAGAGCCCGCGGAAGATGTGGATATAGACGACGATGAAGAAGAAGCTCGCGCCGTTGGCGTGCGCGTAGCGCAGCAGCCAGCCCGAATTGACGTCGCGCATGATGTGCTCGACGCTGTCGAAGGCGACGCTGGCGTTGGCGGCGTAATGCATCGCGAGCACCACGCCGGTGACGATCTGGATCGCCAGCGCGGCGCCGGCGAGCACGCCGAAGTTCCAGAAATAGTTGAGGTTGCGCGGCACCGGGTAACCCGCACCGATCGCGCCGTAGACGAGACGCGGCAGCGGCAGTTTCTCGTCCACCCACTTCATCACGGGGTGCTTGGGTGCGTAATGCTCGGCCCAGGGGAAGCTCATCTGCGGTCTACCTCAGCCGATCTGGACGGTCGTTGCGGATTTGAAGGAATATTCCGGAACCACGAGGTTCTTGGGCGCCGGCCCGCCGCGGATGCGTGCGGCGGTATCGTATTGCGAGCCGTGGCACGGGCAGAAATAGCCGCCATACGGACCGCGATTCTCGCCCGAGGTGATGCCCAGCGGGACGCAGCCGAGATGGGTGCAGACCCCCAGCGTGATGAGCCAGTTCTCCTTGCCGGGCTTGGTCCGCTCGGCGAGGGTCTGCGGATCGCGCAGGCTGGAGAGCGGCACGGCGTTGGCCTCCGCGATTTCCTTGGGCATCAGGTTGCGTACGAACACCGGCTGCTTGCGCCACGCGACCTTGATGCCCTGCCCGGGCACGACCTTGGAGATGTCGACCTCGATCGAGGCGAGCGCGAGCACGTCGGCGGACGGGTTCATCTGGTTGACCAGCGGGATCAGCACGGTCGCCGCGCCGACGCCGGCGAAGCTCACCGCGGCGATGTTGAGGAAATCACGGCGGCGATGACCCTGCCCGTCGTCCTCGCCGCCGATCACGGCCGGGCGCTGGTTGGGATCGTCCGCAGTATCAAGCGTCGCCATGCACGTCAGCCCTCGGCCCGTCGAAGATACGCCCGGGGAAGGGACGGCGACCACGGCACCTTGCCCCCCACGAGCCCGCACGGCCAAGCGGTTTTCCGCGAGGCCGCCGGTCTGATAGCGCCCATGTCCGCGGTTTGCCAACAGCGATTTTGCGGACGCTTGCGCGATACCGCCCGCGCGGCGTAGCGGGCATGTCATGCGGATCGCGCTCCACCAGCCCGAGATCGCCGGCAATGTCGGCACGATCCTGCGGCTCGGCGCGTGCCTGGGCCTGCCGGTCGAGGTGATCGAGCCGTGCGGCTTCGCATTCGGCGACCGCGCGCTGGCGCGTGCGGGCATGGACTACGCCGCCCGCGCGGGGCTCACGCGGCACGCCGACTGGGCGGCGTTCCGCACCGCGCGACCCGAGCGGCTGATGCTGCTCACCACCGCGGGCGACACCCGCCTGCCCGATGCCGCTTTCGAGGAGAACGACGTGCTGCTGTTCGGTTCGGAAGGCGCCGGTGCGCCGCCGCATGTCCACGCCGCCGCCGCGGCGCGCATCCGCGTGCCGATGAGGACGGGCGAGCGCTCGCTCAACCTCGCGGTCGCCTGCGCGCTGGCCTGCGGCGAGGCGCTGCGCCGGACCGGGGGGTGGCCGTCATGACCGATCTCCGGTCGGATGCCGCCCGCACCTGGTTCGAGACGTTGCGGGACCGCATTTGCGCGACTTTCGAGACGATCGAACGCGAGCAGGGCTCGGACGCCGCCTTCGTCTACACGCCCTGGGATCGCGAGGATCCCTCGGGCGCGCCCGGCGGCGGTGGGGTGCGCGGGGTGATGAAGGGGCGCGTGTTCGAGAAGGTCGGCGTCAACGTCTCCACCGTGCACGGCACGCTGGCCGGTGATTTCGCCAAGACCGTCCACGGCGCCGCCGAGGATCCGAGCTTCTTCGCGACCGGCATCAGCCTGGTCGCGCACATGGCCAACCCCCACGTGCCCGCGGTGCACATGAACACGCGCCATCTGCGCACCACGAGGTGCTGGTTCGGCGGCGGCGCCGATCTCAATCCGCCCTTGCCCTATGCCGAGGACACGCAGGCGTTCCACGACACGCTGCGCGCGGCGTGCGAGGCGCACGCGCCGATCGGCGACTATGCCCGCTACTCGAAATGGGCCGAGGATTATTTCTGGATTCCCCATCGCGGCGTCCACCGCGGCGTGGGCGGGATCTTCTACGATCATCTCGATGCCGACGGCGACGCGTTCGAGCCCGCCTTCGCCTTCACCCGCGCGGTGGGCGAGGCGTTCCTCGCCAGCTATCCGGAGATCGTCCGCGCGCGGCTGGCGACGCCGTTCACGCCGCAGGACGAGGCGACGATGCTCGAATGGCGCGGGCGCTATGCCGAGTTCAACCTCGTCCACGATCGCGGCACGCTGTTCGGCCTCAAGACCGGCGGCAATATCGACGCGATCCTGATGAGCCTGCCGCCGCGCGCGACATGGAGTTGATCCGGTGGCGCTGACCCGCGTCGCCGCAGGCGAGATCGCCACGATCGTCACCTCGCTGCAGATGCTGGAGCGGCCCCGCCCGCGCGCGCTGCCCGATTCCAGGCTGCGGCTCGATCGCTGGCGCGAGCCCGCTCCGGCGCGCTACCGCGCCTTGTTCCAGCGCGTCGGTGCGCCATGGTTGTGGTTCTCGCGGCTGGTGATCGACGAGGCGGCGCTGACTGCGATCATCCATTCGCCCGCGGTCGAGGTCTATGCGGTCACCGACGCGCGCGGCATCGAGCTCGGCCTGCTCGAACTCGATTTCCGCGAGCCCGAGACCTGCGAGATCGGTTATTTCGGTTTGGTCCCCGAACTCACCGGGCGCGGCGAGGGGCGCTGGCTGATGGGCCATACGCTGGCGCTCGCCTGGCGGGCCGGGATCGAACGGGTGTGGGTGCATACCTGCACGCTCGATCATCCCCGCGCGCTCGGCTTCTACCGGGCGCAGGGCTTCGTTCCCTATGCGCAGGCGATCGAGATCTTCGCCGATCCGCGGCTCGCCGGCATCCTGCCGCGCGACGCCGCTCCTCAGATCCCGCTGCTCGGTCCCAGCCGGCGCGACAGCCTGGCGACATAGACCGTCCAGGTCGCGAGGATGCCCGACATCACCAGGCCGCCTGCGATCAGCGCGAGCAGCTGGCCGAGCGCGACCGAACTCGCCGCGCGACCGAGCAGGTTGAGGATGTCGGCCATCGGCACCCACAGCACCAGCAGGATCAGGATCTGGCTCACCCAGGCGGCCGCACGGAGCAACAGCAGCCGCAGATAACGGCTTCGCGTCGCGGTCAACGCCGTGCGCAGCGTCGCGATCGGTCCGTCCTCGCGATCGACGATCAGCGCCCAGACCGGCAGTACGCGGACCAGCAGCGAGATCGTCGCCGCGAGCAGCACGAGCAGCCCGACCGCGAAGACCGGCCCCGAACGCCCGAGCGTCGCGCGCTCGATTCCCGCCGCGATCGACACGATCACCATCGCGCCGAGCAGGATCGCGAGCGCGATCAGCGCGACCCCGATCGCCACCGGCAGGCGACGGAGCGCGAGCGTCAGGCTCTCCTGCACGCTGATTCCCGGTCGCAGCGCCAGCGCCGAGATCGCGAGCGTGCCGGTCATGCTGAACAGCGCATAGGGCAGCAGCGCCCACATCCACGGTCCCGAGACGGTATCGGGCGTGATGGTGTCGGGAATCAGCAACTGCAGGATCACCACCGGCAGGCCGAAGCCCGCCAGCGCGATCGGCGTCACCAGCGCCAGCTCGGCACGCATGAAAGTCGCGGTCTCCTGCCAGACCGCGCCGAGTGAGATCCGCTCCAACGTCATCGCGCCCCTGTGGCATGGCGCCGGGCAACCGCCAACCCGGCTTGATCGCCACGCCGCGAGCGGCCATCTCGCACGCGCCATGAACAGCGACGCGATCGACTGGCGGGTCAGCCCCGGCCTGTCTCCCTATCCCGAGACCCTCGCCGCGATGGAGGCGCGCGTCGATGCGATCCGCGCCGGCGCGGCGCGCGAACTGATCTGGCTGATCGAGCACCCGCCGCTCTACACGGCCGGCACCAGCGCCGTGGCGGCCGAACTGGTGATGCCCGATCGCTTCCCGGTCTATTCCGCGGGGCGCGGCGGGCGTTACACCTATCACGGGCCGGGCCAGCGCGTCGGCTATGTGATGCTCGATCTCGAGCGGCGGGGCCGCGACGTGCGGCATTTCGTCCATGCGCTCGAACGCTGGCTGATCGGGACGCTGGCGCGGTTCGGCGTCGCCGCGCACACCGTTCCCGGGCGCGTCGGCATCTGGACGCACGATGCGGCGGGCCGCGAGGCCAAGGTCGGCGCGATCGGCGTACGGGTGCGGCGCTGGGTGACGCTGCACGGCTTCTCGCTCAACATAGCGCCGGATCTCACGCATTTCGGCGGTATCGTGCCGTGCGGCCTCGCCGAGTTTCCGGTCACAAGCCTCGCTGCGCTCGGTATAGTTGCCACGCTGAAACAGTTTGACGATGCGCTTGCCGATGGTCTTGATGAGTTTCTGTCGGATCTGTCGACCGGCCGGCATTCGCTTGAGATTGCCGGATCACAACGCTAACGTCTGCAGCCGACCGTGGCACCCGCTCAAGAAACGGGGTCCGATCCTCTGCTAGGGAGTCTATAGATGCGCAATATTTTCACGAAGTCGGTGGCCGGTGCGATGATCGTCGGCGCTGCGCTGTCGATCGCTGCGTGCAGCAAGACCGACAACAGTGCCAATACGGCCGATACCAACATGACCGACATGAACACGATGGATTCGTCCGCGGGCATGACCAACGACATGAGCGCGACCGACGCGTCGGGCAACATGGCGACCGACAATGCCATGATGGGCGGCAACGACATGTCGGGTGGCAACGCGTCCAACGCGATGTGATCGACGAGCGATCGCGCCCGCGCGGCGCGTTCGGCGAAGGGCCGTCCGGGCGACCGGGCGGCCTTCTCGTTTCGGCCGCTTTCCGATCCTTTTCAAGGCGCTTGGCGCGAACGCAAGAGACTTGGAAGCGCGCACGCGAGGGGTTAAGGGCGCGTTTACCATTGCCGCGCCATAGCCGGCCGGACCCGGCGC
>CAZZZX010000105.1:0-7864 GCA_964658585.1 uncultured Novosphingobium sp. | reverse complement strand
CGACGATCCCGCTTCACCAGGCGTTGCTCGAAGACCCCGAGTTCCTCGAGGGCGACTATACGATCAAATGGCTGGAGCGGTGGCTGGCGCGCCAGGAGGATTGAGCCTCCGCTCGCCACCGTATGCGGGCGAGCACAGGGGCGCCACCACGAAATCTTCCGCTCCGCCGCGCAACCCGCTAGGGCGCGGCTCATGAGTTCTGCCGCCCCGTCTCCTTCCGCCGAGTGCGATCGACGCTTCGGCGTCGGGCGCACCGTCACGCTGCCGGGGCCGCTCGCGCTCGACGGCGGGCAGGCGCTCGGCCCGGTGACGATCGCCTACGAAACCTACGGCACCCTGCGCACAGATCGCTCCAACGCGATACTGGTCTGCCATGCGCTGACCGGCGACCAGCATGTCGCCAGCGTCCATCCGGTCACCGGCAAGCCCGGCTGGTGGACGCGCATGGTCGGCGCGGGGCGACCGATCGATCCGGCACGGCACTTCATCATCTGCGCCAACGTGCTCGGCTCGTGCATGGGCTCGTCCGGCCCCGCCACCGCGGCGGCGGACGGCGCGCCCTATGCGATGCGCTTTCCGGTCATCACCATCCGCGACATGGTGCGCGCGCAGGCGATGCTGCTCGATCATCTCGGGATCGGCGTGGTCGCGGCGGTGGTCGGCGGATCGATGGGCGGGATGCAGGTGCTCGAATGGGCGGCGACCTATCCCGATCGCGTGCGCTCGGCGGTGGTGATCGCATCCGCCGCGCGGCATTCGGCCCAGAATATCGCGTTCCACGAGGTCGGCCGCCAGGCGATCATGGCCGATCCCAAATGGCGCGGCGGCGATTATTACGAGGCCGAGGATCCGCCCGCCGCCGGCCTCGCGGTCGCGCGGATGGCGGCGCACATCACCTATCTGTCCGAGGACGGGCTGACCGAGAAGTTCGGCCGCCGTCTGCAGGCGCGCCCGAACAGTCCTAATGGGGCGAAGGGCTTCGGCTTCGACGCGGACTTTCAGGTCGAGAGCTATCTGCGTCACCAGGGGATCAGCTTCGTCGACCGGTTCGACGCCAACTCGTATCTCTACATCACCCGTGCGATGGACTATTTCGATCTCGCCGAGGAGCATGGCGGCAAGCTCGCCAACGCCTTCCGCGCCTCGCGCACGCGCTTCTGCCTGGTCTCGTTCGACACCGACTGGCTCTACCCGACACGCGAGAGCCGTGCGATCGTCCAGGCGCTCAACGCATGCCGGGCGGAAGCGAGCTTCGTCGAACTCTCCTCGCCCTTCGGTCACGACGCCTTCCTGCTCGATGTGCCCGAGCTGAACCGCGTGGTCGACGGGTTCCTGCGGGCAGGCGAATGATCACGCTTTCGGACGATTTCGCCCGGCTCGATTTCGATCGCGTCCACGCGTGGCTCGCCGGAAGCTACTGGTCGCCCGGCATCTCGCGCACGCTGGTCGAGAAGGCGGCCGGCAACGCGCATTGTCTCGGCGCCTATGAGGGCGGCGTGCAGGTCGGCTATGCCCGGCTGATCTCGGACCGTGCGACGTTCGCCTGGCTCGCCGACGTGTTCATCGACGAGCCGGCGCGGGGTAAGGGTCTTGGCCGGCGGATGGTCTCCTGGTTCCTCGACCATCCCGAGTATCACGATCTGCGCCGGGTCATGCTGGCGACCAAGGATGCGCAGGAGGTCTATCGTCCGCTCGGCTTCGTCGAGCCGGTGCGGCCCGATCGGCTGATGGAGCGCCTCGCGCCATGGCTGGCCGAGATGCTGCGGACCGCACCGTGACGCTCCGCCCTGATCTCGCGATCATCGCCGAGCATGTCGATGCCGGGGCGCGCATCCTCGACGTCGGCTGCGGCGACGGCGCGCTGATGGCGGCGCTGCGCGACGCCAAGCGCGTCGCTGCGCGCGGCATCGAGATCGACGTCGCCAACGTCTCGGCGGCGATGGCGCGCGGGCTGTCGGTGGTGCAGGGCGATGCCGATGTCGATCTCGCCGGCTATCCGTCGCGCGCGTTCGACTATGCGATCCTCAGCCAGACGCTGCAGACCAGCCGCGCACCCGACAGGGTGCTCGACGAACTGCTGCGCATCGGCGCGCGCGTGTTCGTGTCCTTCCCCAATTTCGCGCACTGGCGGGTGCGCGGCTCGCTGCTGTTCGGCGGCCGGATGCCGGTGACGCGCTCGCTGCCCGAAGGCTGGTACGATACCCCCAATATCCACCATCTGACGATCGACGATTTCCGCGCCTTTCTCAAGGATCGCGGCGTCGTCACCCAGGGCGCCTGGTTCCTCAACGGCGAGCGGCGGATCGGATCGGCCGCCGCCAATCTGCGTGCCGAACACGCGATCTTCCTGCTGCGGCGAGGATAGTTGCCACGCACCTTTCGGAACCCGTCGAAAATGACTATATGCCGGCCACGTTTCGGGCCACAGGAGAAGATGCCATACCGCCACCGATGATGCGCCGCCCGCTGGGCGCGCCCCCCATGCCGCTCAACGGCCCCCGTTTCGATGAGTTCATCACGGTCCCGCGCGTCCGCGTGATCGACGAGGCGGGCGAGAATCTGGGGGTGATGTATACCCGCGAGGCGATCGAGCAAGCGCACGAGATGGGTTTGAACCTGGTCGAGGTCTCGCCCAACGCGGACCCGCCCGTGGTCAAGTTCCTCGATGTCGGCAAGTTCAAGTACGAGGCGCAGAAAAAGGCCAACCTCGCGCGCAAGTCGCAGAAGACGCAGGAGATCAAGGAGATCAAGATGCGTCCGAACATCGACGACCACGACTATGACACGAAGATGAAGAAGATCTTCGAGTTCATCGGCGAAGGCGACAAGGTCAAGTGCACGCTGCGCTTCCGCGGTCGCGAACTCGCGCACGGCCAGCTCGGGATGCAGGTGCTTCAGCGCGTGCAGGCCGACGTTGCCGAGGTCGCCAAGGTCGAGCAGTTCCCGCGGATGGAAGGCCGCCAGATGCTGATGGTGATCGCGCCGAAGTGAGGCGCGAGACCGTCTTGCCGATGTGACCGACATCGCAATTGCGCTGTCGTTCTCCGGCCTTCTCCAATTACGCTGCCTCCGCCACCGTCTCGCCCGCTGCCGCGGCGAGGAGCCGCTTCTCCAGCGCCTTGAGCCGCTGCGTGCCGGCAATCTTCTCGCCGGTCAGGTCGGTCAGGTAGAAGGTGTCGACCGCGCGCTCGCCATAGGTGGCGATGTGCGCGGAGTGGATCGTCACCTTCGACTGGAAGAGCGCGTGGGCGAGGCCGTTGAGCAGCGCCGGGCGGTCCTGCGCATTGACCTCGACCACGGTGAAACGATTGGACGCGCCCGGATCGATCAGCACGTTGGGCACGACCTTGAAGGCATGGGCGCGGATGCGCGGCGGCTTCTTGTCCGCAAGCCGCGCATTGAGCCGGGTGCGGTTGGCGAGCGCGTCCTCGATCGCGACGCGGATGCGCGCGATCTGGTCGCGCTCGTCGAAGCGGCCGCCGAACGGATCCTGCACCAGGAAATTGTCGATCGCCATGCCGTCGCGCGTGGTGTGGATGCGCGCATCGATGATGTTGCCGCCCGCGACGTGGATACCGCCGGCGATGCGATAGAACAGCCCCGGATGGTCGGCAGCATAGACCGTCACCAGCGTCGCCTCGCGCGCCGGGTGCGGCACCGCACCGATCGAGAGCGCACGGCCGCTGTCGTCGGCATCCGCCACCAGCCGCGCATTGGCCTCCAGGATGTCGGGCGCCTCGGCGACCCAATAGCTTTCGGGAAGCCGCCGCGCATAGGCATCGAAACTGACGTCGCGCCAGCCGAGCGCATTGCGCAGATGCGCCTGCTTGTCGGTCACCCGCTCGCGCCGGCCTTTCTGCTTGTGGCCGAGCCGCAGCACCTCCTCGGCGCTGTCGTAGAGCTGGTGGAGAAGCTGCCCCTTCCAGCCGTTCCACACGCCCGGCCCGACCGCGCGGATATCGACGGTGGTGAGCAGCAGCAGCAGCCGCAGCCGTTCGGGCGACTGCACCTGCTCCGCGAAATCGAGGATCGTCTTGAAGTCCGACAGGTCGCGCTTGAACGCGGTCGCCGACATGATGAGGTGCTGGCGGACCAGCCAGGCGACGGTGTCGGTTTCGGCCGGCGTGAGCCCGAGCCGCGGGCACAGCCGCTCGGCGACCTCGGCGCCGAGGATCGAATGATCGCCGCCGCGCCCCTTGGCGATATCGTGGAGCAGCACGGCGACATAGAGCACGCGCCGGTTGGCGAGCCGCCTGAGCAGATCGGCGGCGAGCGGGTGCTCGCCCGCCAGCGCGCCGTTCTCGATCCGCGAGAGCAGGTCGATCGCATGGATGGTGTGCTCGTCGACGGTGAAGTGGTGATACATGTCGAACTGCATCCGCGCCACGACGCGGCCGAAATCGGGGATGAAACGGCCGAACACGCCCGCTTCGTTCATCCAGCGGAGCGCCTTGGCGGGCTCGCGCGGGCTCGTCAGAAGTTCGAGGAACAGCGCGTTGGCACGTGCGTCGCCGCGCGTCGCCGCTCCGATCAGATGCGCGTCGCGCGATGCCTGGCGCATCGCCTGGGGATGGATCTCGAGCGCATGACGGTCGGCGAGCGTGAACATCTCGACCAGCCGCACCGGATCGGCGGCGAAGAAGCCGTCGTCGGGGGTGGCGAGGCGCTCATTGTCGATGACGAAGCCGTCGAGCGAGCGCGGCCGGCGGCGGCGCATCGTCGGCAGGCCGAAGCGTCGCTTCTCGCGCGCGACCATCTCGTCGAGATGCGCGAGGAACAGGCCGGTCAGCGTGCCGACCAGTTTCGCGGTACGGAAATAATGCTGCATGAAGCGCTCGACCGACGAGCGGCCGGGCCGCTCGTTATATCGCATCCGCTCGGCGACGTCGCGCTGCAGGTCGAAGGTCAGTCGCTCCTCGGCCCGTCCCGCGATCAGGTGCATGTGGCAGCGCACCGCCCACAGGAAATTCTCGGCGCGCTGGAACTGCCTGAGCTCGGTCGCGGTCAGCAGCCCGGCGCCGACCAGCTCGCCGACCTGGCGGGTGTGGAAGACATATTTGCCGATCCAGAACAGCGTGTGGAGATCGCGCAGCCCGCCCTTGCC
Organism: uncultured Novosphingobium sp.; assembly: GCA_964658585.1. Classification (GTDB taxonomy): domain Bacteria; phylum Pseudomonadota; class Alphaproteobacteria; order Sphingomonadales; family Sphingomonadaceae; genus Solisphingomonas. The sequence goes on along the minus strand of CAZZZX010000105.1, from coordinate 2,760 downwards.
CTCCTTGATGTTGGGCTCGACGACATAGCGGCTGTCGCCCATTCGCTTGTGCCGCGCGTTGCGCTCGGCGAGCTTCTCGGCGACGAAGGCCCGCGAGGTATTGACCATCACCTCGCCATCGAAGCGCTTCGCCGCCTCGTCGTAGAGCGCTTCGTCGCCCCACACGTAGCGGCCCTCGAGCAACGCGGTGCGGATGGTGAGATCACCGCGCGCCTGGCGCACCATCTCGTCGAGCGACCGGCTCGAATGGCCGACCCGGAGACCGAGATCCCAGAGCAGGTAGAGCATACATTCGATCACGCTCTCGGCCCAGCCGGTCTGGCGGCCGGGGGTGAGGAAGGCGATGTCGACATCCGAGAAGGCGGCCATCTCGGCACGGCCATAGCCGCCCACCGCCATCACGGTGAGCCGCTCGCCGGTGGTGCGCGTGGCCGGCGGCTGGAGCCGTTCGGCGGCGAGATCATAGGCCAGCCGCAGGATCTGGTCGGTCAGGAAGGCGTAACCCGCCGCGGTCTCGATCCCTCGCGCGGGATGTTCCGCCAGCCGCCGCGCGATCTCGGCGCGGCCCGTGTCCATCGCCTCGCGCAACACCAGCGTCGCCTGCGCGCGCAGCGTCGCGCCATCGCGAAGCGCGGCGATGCGATCGGCGACCACGCGCCGATCGATGATCGCGCGGCGCTGGGAGATGCTGTCGAAACGCGAGGCCATGCGCGTCATGTAGCGCGGCACGGGTAAACGACCACCCCTGTGCACACCGCGTCGCCGCGACGTCACCATCATCCTCTCCACCCGGCGGCCGATCCCCCCGGCTCTGCAAGGATGCGATGGACCGATCCGCATGACGAGCGACACGCCCTGCGATCGGACCCGCCAGGCGCGCGACGAAGCCGTCCGCGACCGCCTGGCGACGGCATCGAGGATCTTGGGGCCGACTGCCGCCCGTTGCTTTGGGGCTGGCGCGGGGCGACGGGTCCGCTATGCGGTGCGGCGTGATGCGACGCCTCGCGCTGCTCCTCGTCCTGCTCCTTTCGGGCCTGCCGGCCGCCGGCGCACGCCCGACCGCGGGCGAGGTGCGTGTGCTGCTGACCACCGGGATCGGACCGATCGTCGTCGCGGTCGATGTCCGCCACGCCCCGATCACCGCGAAGAACTTCCTCGCCTATGTCGACCAGCACCGCTTCGACGGCATGACCTTCTATCGCGCGGCTCGTAGCAAGGCGCATCCGGGCGAAGGGCTGGTGCAGGGCGGCATCGATCATTTCATGCCCAAGGCGCTGGCGCCGATCGCGCACGAGCCGACGAGCAGGACGGGCCTGCGCCATGTCGACGGGACACTCTCGATGGCGCGCAACGCGCCCGGCACCGCGATGGGCGATTTCTTCGTCACGATCGGCCCGGCACCGACGCTCGATGCCGCTCCCAATTACCCGGGCTATGCCGCGTTCGGCCATGTCGTGAGCGGGATGCCGCTGATCCGCCGGATCCTCGCCGCACCGACCTTCCCGGGCGGCTGGTCGTACGACACGATCGGCCAGTCGCTCGTCAAGCCGATCCCGATCGTCAGTGCGCGCCGCGTGCCTTAGCCGCCCGTGACGTGCTTGCAGAAGGGCTGGGTCATCGTCTCCATCCGTCCGCAATAGTCGGCGACGCGGGGATCTTGACGCGTCGGCCAGCGGCTGCCCGCGCCCGCCAGGCCGAGCATATGATCCCCGCTGCCGCCAGATACCGCGCCCGACGCGAGGACGCCTGGATCATAGGCCAGCCGCATCAGCGGCATGGCCGCGGCGCGGATGTCGAACGTGACCAGCGTCAGGCCGGGCAGTCCGCCGGTCGCGATCGTCCGCGCCATCCGGCGTACCGTCTCGCCGGCACGATCGACCGGTCGGGCGCCGCCGACATCGACGATCAGGTCGAGAGCCCCGTTACGCCGGGTCGCCGACCGGACGACACCGGGCGCGACCTCTGGCGCCGGACGCAGGATGCCGGTGATCCACAGCACCGTCCCGGCCGCGGCGATCGCGATCACCACGATCAGCGCCGCCAGCGCGACCGAGCGCCTCATCCGAGGCTCTTGGAAGCCTGCTCGAACACATCCTTGCTAAGGCCCGGCGTCGCGACGACGCGCTCGAGCTCGGCACGCATCCGTGCGGCGCGGCCGGGCTCGAAGCGGCGCCAGCGGCCGAGCGGGGGCACCAGCCGCGCCGCCGATTGCGGGTTGAGCCTGTCGGTCGCGAGGATCATGTCCGCGACGAAGCGATAGCCCGCGCCGTCGGCGGCATGGAAGGCGTACTGGTTGGCGGCGAACGCGCCGACCAGCGCGCGCATCCGGTTGGGATTGGCGAGCGTGAAATCGGGATGCCGCGACAGCGCCGCGACAGCGTCCGCGGTATCCTCGCGCATCGACAGCGCCTGCACGGTGAACCATTTGTCGAGCACCAGCGCGTCGTCGCGATAGCGATCGTAGAAGGCGGCGAGCGCGGTGTCGCGCTCGGGCGCCTGTCCGCTGGCGAGCACGTTCAGCGCGCCGTAGCGATCGGTCATGTTGTCCGCCGTCTCGAACTGGCGGAGCGCCAGCGCCGCCGCCTCGCCGCCACCGTCCGCCGCAAGATAGCCGAGCGCGACGCTGCGCAGCCGGCGCAGCCCCTTGGCGACGGGCGTCCGGTCGTAGCCATTGGCTGCGCACGCCGCATAGGCCGCGCGCCAGTCGCCGGCGAGTTCGGCCGCGAGCCGCAGCCGCAGCGCATCGCGCGCGCGGCGGAT
>CAZZZX010000104.1:0-7918 GCA_964658585.1 uncultured Novosphingobium sp. | reverse complement strand
ACAGGCTCGCGGGCGAGGCGGTGTTCGCCGATCGCGTCGCGCAGGTCCGCGCGCTGTCGGGCGGCGAGCGGCCGCAGCCGATCGCGATCCGCATGGCGTCGTTCTGCGCCGGCTGCCCGCACAATATCTCGACCGTCGTGCCCGAGGGATCGATCGCGGTGGCGGGCATCGGTTGCCACGGCATGGCCTCGCTGATGCCCGAGCGCAACACGATGCCCGGCACGCACATGGGCGGGGAGGGCACGCCCTGGATCGGCCAGGCGCCGTTCGTCGACACGCCGCACATCTTCCAGAACATCGGCGACGGCACCTATTTCCATTCCGGGCTGCTCGCGGTGCGCGCCTGCGTCGCGGCCAACGTCAACATCACCTACAAGATCCTGCTCAACGGCGCGGTCGGCATGACCGGCGGCCAGCCGATCGAGGGCGAGCGCTTCGAGGGCGAGATCACCGCGCCGCGCGTCGCGCACCAGGTCTCGTCCGAGGGCGTCAGGCGGATCGCGGTGGTCAGCGACGATGCCGACCGGTTCGAGGGGCATCACGCCGAATTCCCCGCCGGCACCAGCTTCCATCATCGCGACGGTCTCGACGCCGTGCAGCGCGAACTGCGTGAATGGCAGGGCGTCTCCGTCCTGATCTACGACCAGAGCTGCGCCACCGAGCGCCGCCGGCTGCGCAAGCGCGGCAAGGTTGCGCCCGCGGATGAGCGGCTGCTCATCGCATCGGAGATCTGCGAGGGCTGCGGTGATTGCGGGGTGCAGTCCAACTGCATCGCGATCGAGCCGCTGGAGACCGAATTCGGCCGCAAGCGCAAGATCAACCAGTCGACCTGCAACCAGGATTATTCCTGCCTCAAGGGCATGTGCCCGAGCTTCGTCACCGTGAAGGGGGGCAAGCCGCGCTCGCGCGCCGGCTCGCTCGGCGAGGGCGACGACATCGCGGCGGGATTGCCCGATCCGGTGATCGCCGACATCGGCGAGGGACGCAGCCTGCTCGTCACCGGCATCGGCGGCGCCGGCGTGGTGACGATCGGCGCGATCCTCGGCACCGCCGCGCATATCGAAGGCAAGGGCGGCACCGTGCTCGACATGTCCGGCTTCGCGCAGCGCAACGGATCGGTGATGAGCCATGTCCGCTTCTCGGCGGTACCAGGCGAGGGGCTCCATACCGCGCGCATCCCGGTCGGCGGCGCGGACGTCGTGATCGGCTGCGATCCGATCGTCGCCGCCGGCCCCGAATGCGTCGCGATGATGAAACCCGAGACCGGGCGCGTGGTACTCAACCGCTTCGTCGCTCCCACCAACGCGTTCGCGCTCGATCCCGATTATCGGGTCGACCTCTCGATGCTCGAGCGGCGGATCGGGCGACGTGTCGGCGCCGAGCACGTCCTGTCGGTCGACGCCACCGCCACCGCCACCGCGCTGCTCGGCGATGCGATCGGCGCCAACATGATGCTGGTCGGCTTCGCTTGGCAGCAGGGATTGATCCCGCTCCAGCGCGCCAGCATCGAGGCGGCGCTCGAGCTCAACGGCACCGCACTCAAGATGAATCTGCGCGCCTTCGCGCTCGGGCGACTGATCGCGGTCGATGCGGCGCGGGTGACCGCGATGATCGGCGCGCCCGATGCGCCGGGCGAGCCCGAGACGCTGTCCGCGATGGTGGACAGCCGGACGCGCCACCTCACCGCCTACCAGGACGCCAAGCTCGCGGAGCGCTATCGCGCGCTGGTCGACCGGGTTTCGGCTGCGGAACAGGCGATCGGGGCCGGCGGCGACGCACTCGCCATGACGGTCGCGCGGACCTATGCCAAGCTGCTCGCCTACAAGGACGAGTATGAGGTCGCCCGGTTGATGACCAGCGGCACGCTCAAGCACGAGCTGGCGGACGCGTTCGAGGGCAATCTCAAGATCGAGGTCAATCTCGGCTCGCCGCTGCTGCTGTCGCGCCGCGATCCCGCGACGGGGCGGCTGGCCAAGCGGTCGTTCGGTGCATGGATGCTCGGTCCGATGCGCCTGCTCGCGTCGTGCAGGCGCCTGCGCGGAACCGCGCTCGACATCCCGGGGATGCATCCCCATCGCCGCGCCGAGCGTGCGCTGATCGGCGAATATGAAAGGCTGGTCGACGAGATCCTCGCCGCGCTCTCAGCCACCAACCATGCGGCAGCGGTGGAGCTCGCCAGCATCCACGGCACGATCCGCGGCTACGATGTCGTCAAGGAGGCGAGCATCGCTGCCGCGCACGAGCGGCTCGATGCCGCGCGCGCCGCGTTCGTCCGGGCGGGCACCAGAGCCGCGGCGGCGCCGACTCCCGCGCTCGTCGCGCGCTAGACCGCTTCGGTCAGGTTTTCGCGTATCGCGGTGAGGCCGTCGCGGCCGATGCCGAGATGATCGGCGACATAGCCGTCGACCGAGCCGTGGTCGCGCTCCACCGCGTCGAGCGCCATCGCCAGAAACCTGGGATCTGCCGCCCAGACCGCGTCGCGCGCCGCCTGCGAGCTGGCGTGGCCGGTGACCACGGCGGCGGCGGCGCCTGCCACGGGCGCCTCGTCGTGCGCCGATCTCAGATCGCCGAAGCGGGCATTGGTCTCGACATAATCGGCGATCACGGTCTCGTGTGGCACGCCCAGTGCCAAGAGGATCAGCGCCGCGGCGACCCCGGTGCGGTCCTTGCCCGCGGTGCAGTTGACCAGCAGCGGCACGTCGCCCGCCGCCAGCCGCCCGAACAGCGTGCGGTATTCCTCGACGTAAAGCTCGGGCAACCGCGCGTAGAGCGTCGCGAAGCCGGTGCGGACCCGCTCCGCGCCGCTCGTGCCGGCAAGCGCCTGCTTCATCTCGTCGGCGAGACTCGTCTTGGCCGATTCGAAGTGGAACGCCGGCGCCTCGCCCCACCGCGTCGGCTGCGCGATGCGCTCGTCGCGCGCGCGCAGATCGATCACGCAGCGCAGTCGGAGGTCGGCGACGGCTGCCAGATCGGTGTCGTTCAAGCCCGAAAGCTGGCTGGAGCGGAACAGCATCCCCGTCCGTACCCGACGACCATCCGACGTGGCATGGCCACCGAAATCGCGGAAATTAGGCGCGGTTTCGAGTCTCGGCGACCAGGTCACGCCGGCTCTCTGGCCTTCTCGGAGCCGGCATATTGTCCGAGCCCGAACACGCGCATGGCGTTGCCGCTGAGGATCTTGCGACGATCCTCGTCGGGTATCCCCTTGAGCTCGTGCTCGATCCGCTCGCGCGAATTGGGAAAGGGGCCGTAGCTGTGCGGATAGTCGTTGCACCACAGGATGTTGTCGACGCCGATCAGGTCGCGGTTGGCGACACCCATCGAATCCCACAGGAACGAGCCATAGACATGCTTGCGGAAGGTCGCGCTCGGCGGTTCGGCGAGCCCGGGGAACATCGTCGGATGTTCCTTGATGAGCACATCCATCCAGCTGACGAGATGCGCCATCCAGCCCACGCCTGTCTCGACGCAAACGAGTTTCAGGTTCGGCCGATCGCGGAAGACGTGGGCGCAGATCATCGACGCGATCATCTCGGACGGCAGCGTCTTGTTGATGATCATGTTGACACCCGGATTGTCGTAATTCTCGAGACCGGGCGTTGCCGCGCCGGCATCGACATGGGTAACGATAACCAGTCCGAGCTCCTCCATCACATCCCAGAGCGGCTGATAGACGGGTGAGGTATAGGGGGCGTCCGCCGGACACGACCAGCAGCCGACATAGCCTGGAATGGCCGGCATCATGATCCCCTTGAGACCCAGCGCCTTGACCCGCCGCGCCTCTTCGATCGCGCGCGGGATATCCCATATCGGCACCTCTCCGATTGCGATGAGGCGATCGGGTGCGTGGCCACAGAACTCGGCGATCCAGCTGTTCCAGGCGTACATCATGCCCCAGCGGGTCTCGCGATCCCTGGGCAGGAGAATCGGGTAGCCCGGTGTTACGATGATGTCGGCGTCGACGCCGTCGCGGTCCATGTCGGCGAGGCGCGCCGCCGGGTCTCGCTGCCCCGGCAGTCCCTCGTCGAAGGAGCGGATCCAGCCGATATGCTGATAGTCTTGGCGCGGAATGCCGACCTGGACCGGTAGCTGTCGGATGTAATTGCCTTCCAGTTCGATGCACTCGAACACACCCTCGCCGGGGAATTCGCGCGTCACCAGCTTCGGAGCGAGATGCCTGATCTCCTCGGGGAAGTAGCGCTCGTACATGTCGCCGGGCGGATTGGCGTGGCTGCCGACGTTGATGACGCGATAGTCTCTGGACATGGATCCTCTGCCTCTCGTGGCGGCCGCGGAGCGTAGCCTGCGGGCTTGCCGGCTGATACCGGTTTTTCGGCGATAGAGCTAACGGCTTTATCGCGATCCGGGACGCGGGATGGCTTCCGTTGCGCGCATGGAGGCTTTGCGGTAGCGGAATTGCGGAAAGCGCCCCGGCGAGGGCCCTCGGAGAGACGACGCCATGGCCGATGCCGCCAAGACCGCCCCCACGATGCTCGATCTGGCGCGGGAGACGCCGCAGTTCATCGACGGCGCCTTTCGGGCGGGCGACGGCAAGCGTTTCGTGGTGCAGGATCCCGGCACGGAAGAGACCGTGGTCGAGATCGCCGGCGCCTCGACCGATCAGGTCGAAGCGATGATCGCAGCGGCCAGGGCGGCGCAGCCCGCCTGGGAGACGCTGTCCGCACAGGAGCGGGTCGCGATCCTGCGCCGACTGCTCGTCCGCGTCGAGGCACGGATGGCCGAGATGCGCGAGATCATGGTGCGCGAGGCGGGTTGTCTCGGCGGCGCCAATCCTGCGGCGCAGGGCATCATGGGCTTCCAGACGGCGATGCCGCTCGCGCAGGCGAAGGACGCACTCGATTTCTACCTGACGCTGCCCGAGACGACCGACAATCCGATCCCGATCGAGAAGCGGATCACCCCGTTCGGCCAGCTCGCGCAGAGCGTGATGCGCTATACCCCCGTGGGCGTGGTCGGCGCGATCGCGGCATACAACTACCCCTTCTTCACCGCGGTCTGGAAGGTGATCCCGGCGCTGGCGACCGGCAATGCGGTGATCCTGCGGCCGAGCCCGCTGACCCCGGTGTCGTCGCTGGTCTTCGCGCAGGCGGCCTGGGAGGCGGGTCTGCCCGCCGGGCTGCTCGGCGTGATGATCGAGGGGGGGATCGAGGGCGCGCAACGGCTCACCACGCACAGGCATGTCGACATGATCGCCTTCACCGGCTCGACCCAGGTCGGCAAGCTGGTGATGAAGCAGGCGGCCGACACGATGAAGCGGCTCCAGCTCGAGCTGGGCGGCAAGTCCGCGCAGATCTTCCTGCCCGATGCGGTGAAGCAGGCTTATGGCGCGGCGGCCGGCGTCTGCATGACACATGCCGGGCAGGGCTGTGTGCTCGGCACGCGCATCTTCGTGCCCGAGGAGAGCAAGGCCGAGATCCTCGCCGCGATGAAGGCTTCGCTCGATCATGCCGTGATCGGCGACACGCGCGCGGACACGACGACGATGGGCCCGGTCATCAGCGCCGCGCAGCTCGCGCGGTGCGAGCATTTCGTCCAGCTCGCGACCGCGGCCGGCGCAACGGTGGTGTCGGGCGGCAAGCGTGCGGCATCGCGAGACCGCGGCTTCTATTTCGAGCCGACCATCCTGGACACGCCCGACAACGGGAACCCGGCCGCGCAGGAGGAGATCTTCGGGCCGGTGGTGAGCGTGATCGGCTATCGCGACGTCGACCATGCGATCGAGATGGCGAACGATTCCGACTATGGGCTTTCGGGCTATGTCTTCGGTGCCGACAAGGCACGCGCGATGGCGGTCGCGAAACGGCTCAAGACCGGCGCGGTCAACGTTAATGGCGGCCTGTCGAGCGCCTATGCCTCCTCGGGCGGCCACAGGATGAGCGGTATCGGCCGCGAGCGCGGCGAGGAAGGGCTGCGGCTCTACCAGAACGTCACCTGCCTCAACCTGGTCGCCTGAGATCGCGTCGGAAGGCGTGGAAATGGCGCCGCCGCGCGTAATACTGGTCACCGGCGCGTCCGGTTCGATCGGCCGCGCCGTTGCAGCGCACGCGGCCGACGACGGCTGGACGGTGATCGCGCACGGGCGGACGATCGCGTCCGCCGAGCGCGCCGCCGCCGCGATCCGGGGCAGCGTGCCGGCCGGCTGTGACTTCACCGAGCCCGGCGCGGTCGCCGCGCTGGTCGACCGCATCGCCGCCGACCATGGCCGGCTCGACGCGGTCGCGCACTGCGCCGTCAGCGCGCCGCCGGGGATCACCGGCGCCTTCGCCGGGACCGATCCCGCCGCCTATACCGCGCTCTGCCATCACGCGATCACCACGCTGCAATGGCTCTGCCATGCCGCCTTCCCGCTGATGGCGAGCGGCGGCGGCGGAGCGCTGGTGGCGGTCGCCTCGGACGCCGGGCGGTTCGCGGCGCCCAATCAATCGCTGATCGCCGCCAGCCGCGCAGCGATGATGGCCTTCGTCCGCAACGTCGCGCTCGAGGTTGCGGACGAGCGCATCCGGGTCAATTGCGTATCGGCGACCTATGTCGAGGATACCGCGATCATGCGTCTGCTGGAGGAGGCTGGCAACACCCGGATCGAGGCGGCGCGCAAGCGCGCCGGGCTCGGTCTTCCGCACCCGGACGACATCGCAAACATAGCACTCTTTTTGCTCGGATCGGGCTCGACACGCCTGACGGGACAGGTCATTAGCGTCAACGGCGGCTTGAACAGCTAGCGGAACAGGGAAAACAAGGGCTCGATCGGCGGTCGGTCCTTCGTCGCAGGAGAGACACTGGATGGCCCGTGCCTGGCAGCTCGTTTCGTGTCCCAACGGCAAGGCGACGCGCGACAATTTCCGGCTGGTCGACATGGTGCTCCCGCCCGTTGGACCCGACGAGGTGCGGGTGCGCAATCACTTCCTCTCGGTCGAGCCGGCGATGCGGGCGATGATGGAGAAGACCGAAGGCAATCCGATGTGGCTCGAGCTCGACGAGCCGATCTTCGGGCGCGCCGTTGGCACCGTGACCGAGAGCCGTTCCGACAGGTTCGCCGAGGGCGATCTCGTCTTCCACTACAAGGGCTGGCGCGACGAGGCGGTGGTGCCGGCGGCGGAGGTCGAGAAGCTGCCGCAGGATCCGTCGGTGCCGAGGGAATATTATCTCTCGATCCTCGGTATGCCCGGCGTCACCGCCTATTTCGGGCTGACCGAGATCGGCAAGCCTCAGCCCGGCGAGACGCTGTTCGTGTCCGCCGCCGCCGGTTCGGTCGGTTCCAACGTCCTGCAGATCGGCAAGGCGCTCGGGCTCACCGTGATCGGCTCCGCCGGCGGCCCCGAGAAATGCGCGCTGATCCGGGAACTCGGCGCCGATGCCGCGCTCGACTATCGCGAGGGCAATGTCCAGGCGCAGCTCAAGGCAGCGGCGCCCAAGGGCATCGACATCTATTTCGACAATGTCGGCGGCGACCACCTCGACGCCGCGCTGGGCAATGCCGCGACCTTCGCGCGCTTCATCGAATGCGGCATGATCGACACCTATGATCAGGATCCGGGCAAGCGCTACGGCTTCGCCAACATGATGCGGCTGGTGGCGGCGCAGATCACGATGCGCGGCTTCATCGTCCAGGCGTTCGAGCACCGCATCGAGGAAAGCCGCGAAAAACTCGGCGGCTGGCTCAAGGAGGGCAAGATCCGCCCGCTGCTGGCGATCACCGACGGGCTCGAGAACACGCCCGACGCCTTTCTCGGCCTGTTCGAGAGCAGGAACACGGGCAAGGCGATGGTCCGGCTGTGAGTGGGCGCGGGCAATATGCGATCGGCGGTGTCGGGATCACCGCACAGGGGCTGAACCTCGGCATCTCGTCGCGCGACCTGCGCGCGCAGGCGATCGACCTGGCGCTCGCCGACGCGGGGCT
>CAZZZX010000103.1:0-7952 GCA_964658585.1 uncultured Novosphingobium sp. | reverse complement strand
GCCGAGCATCGAATCGGGGCGGAACACCAGCGGATCGATGAAATCGTCGTCGAGCCGGCGATAGATCACGTCGACACGGACGCGGCCGTCGATCGTCCGCATCCAGACGATGTCGTCGTCGACCTCGAGATCGACCGCCTCGACCAGTTCGATCCCCATCGCGTCGGCGAGGAAGCTGTGCTCGTAGAAGGCCGAATTGTAATGACCGGGCGTGAGCAGCACACACACCGGCTCGTCGCCGCTACGCGGACTGACGGACCGCAGCGTCTGGAGCAGCAGATCGGTATAGTCGTCGACCGGTTCGACCGCGAACATCTCGAAGATCTCGGGGCACAGCCGGATCATCGCCTCGCGATTCTCCAGCATGTACGACACGCCCGACGGCGTGCGCGCATTGTCCTCGAGCACATAGAATTCGTCCGCGCCGACACGCACCATGTCGATGCCGCAGATATGCGCATAGACGCCGTGCGGCGGATAGGCGCCCGCCACCTGCGGGCGGAGCTGGGTGTTGCCGAGCACGAGATCGGCGGGGATGATGCCGTCCTTGAGGATCTTCTGCTCGCCATAGATGTCGGCGAGGAACGCGTTGATCCCCTGGACACGCTGCTCGAGCCCGGATTTGAGGCCGCGCCACTCGGTCGCAGAGAACATGCGCGGGACGATGTCGAACGGGATGATGCGCTCGGCCGCCTCGTCCTCGCCATAGACCGCGAAGGTGATGCCGAGCTGGCGGAAGGCGGCCTCGGCGGCGCGCTGGCGACGATCGAGCTCGGTCGACGGCGTGTCGGCGATCCATCGCGCCAGCGTCTCGAAGCCCGCGCGGGCGGAACGATCGGTGCTCTTGCCCCAAACCTCGTCGAACGCCGAGCCCTGCATCATCCTCCGGTCCGCTGAATGTCACTTGCCGGCAGAGTGCCGGGCTTCGCCGCGCCGCACAAGCCCGTTATCCCTGCGCCGGCTTCCCCCCTACCCGATCGGGCGTTCCTTGGCGGGAAGCGGCGTGCGTTCGCGCGGGAGCAGCGCCGGAGCCGGCGGATCGAAACGCTGCCAGCCCGATGCGGTCAGCCGCTCGATCGGGCGGAAGCCGGTCTTGTACTGCATCCGCTCCGAACCCTCGACCCAATAGCCGAGATAGACATAGGCCAGCTCGCTCTCGGCGGCACGGCGGATATGATCGGCGATGATGTAGGTGCCGAGGCCCGGACGGGTCTCGCGATCGGGATCGAAGAAGCTGTAGATCATCGACAGCCCGTCGCCCTGCTGATCGGTGAGACAGGCACCGACCAGTCTGCCCGGGGCGCCGCGCTCGCCGGGCTCGCGATACTCCATCATGAAGGTCTTGACCGGGGTCTGTTCGACCATGTCGGCGAAGTCGAACTCGTCCATGTCGGCCATGCCGCCGCCGGGATGACGCGCGGCGAGATAGCGGCGCAGCAGCGCGAACTGTTCCTCGGTCGTCCATGGCTTGCAGGTCGAGACGACCAGGTCGGCATTGCGCCGGATCGTGCGCTTCTGGCTGGTGTTGGGACGATAATCGCGCGCCGCGACACGGACCGACACGCAGGCCGAACAGCCCTGGCAGCTCGGCCGGTAGGCGACCGATTGCGAGCGCCGGAAACCGATCCGCCCGAGCGCGTCGTTGAGTTCGGCGGCGTGCGGTCCGTTGAGCTCCGTGAACACCTTGCGTTCGGTCCGGCCCGGCAGATAGGGGCACGGGCTCGGCGTCGTCACGAAGAAGCGGGGAAAGCGAAAAGGCGCGCTCACCGGTCGGTCCAACTCCCTTGTGGACGTGCGGGGAAACACGCCTCTGCAGCCAAGGTTGCACGTCGCCGGGCGACGCGAAACCTTAAAAGAGGGTTAACGCCCCGCAACGCGACGAATTGCGGTCCGCGCGCGCGATCATGCCGGCTCGACGCGGCTCGCCTCGTAGCCATTGTCGGCCAGCGCGGTCATCAGCCGGTCGAGATGATCGGGATCGCGCGTCTCGCACTCGATGTCGGTGATGAGGCCCTTGGCCGGCAGCGAGGAGAAGACGCGTTGATGATAAACCTCGATGATGTTGACCTGCAGCTCGTCGAACACGCGCGCGACGTTGAACAGCGCACCCGGCCGATCCTGCAGCCGGATGCGCAGCCGCGCGAGCCGGCCCGAACGCGCGAGATCGCGCAGCAGCACGTTGGCGAGCAGCCGCGTGTCGATATTGCCGCCGCACAGCACGATGCCGACGGTCCGCCCGGCGAAGCGCTCGGGATGGGCGAGCATCGCGGCGATGCCGGCCGCACCCGCACCCTCGACGACGGTCTTCTCGATCTGCAGCAGCAGCGCCACCGCACGTTCGAGGTCGCGCTCGGAAACCAGCAGGATCTCGTCGACCAGCCGCGCGACGATCGCCGAGGTCAGCTTGCCGGGTTCCCTGACCGCGATGCCCTCGGCCAGCGTATCGCCGCCGCACGGCAGCTCGATGCCCTGCAGCCTGGCATACATCGAGGGATAGAGCTCGGCCTGGACGCCGATCACGTCGATGCCGGGTTTGAGCGCCAGCGCCGCGGTCGCGCAGCCCGAGATCAGGCCGCCGCCGCCGATCGGGATCGCCAGCATGTCGATGTCGGGCGCATCCTCGAGCATCTCGATCGCGACCGTGCCCTGCCCCGCGACGATCGCCGGATCGTCGAACGGATGGACGAAGGTCAGCCCGCGTGCCGCGGCGACCTCGTAGGCGGTCTCCTGCGCGTCGTCGAACCGTTCGCCCGAGAGGATCACCTCGGCGCCATGGCCCTCGGTCTGCTGGACCTTCACCGTCGGGGTCATCTTGGGCATCACGATCGTCACCGGGATGCCGAGCCGCGCGCCGTGATAGGCGAGGCCCTGCGCATGATTGCCCGCCGAGGCGGCGATCACGCCGCGCGCCTTCTCGTCCTCGGTGAGCTGCATCAGCTTGTTGAGCGCGCCGCGCTCCTTGTAGGCGGCGGTGAACTGCAGATTCTCGAACTTGAGCCAGACCTGCGCACCGGTGAGCTCCGAGAGCGTGCGCGAATACAGCGTCGGGGTGCGCACGATCGACGGCGCGATGCGCGTATGCGCGGCGCGGATATCGGCGAGCGTCACCGCGGTATCGGGATCGGTATGGGCCGGAGATGCTGTCAGCGTTGCCATGGATCAAGCGCCTAGACCATCTGGCGGGGACGCGGAAGAAGGGTTATGGCGCGCGACGATGAAGGTCGCATTCCTCGGATTGGGCGTGATGGGCGCCCCGATGGCGGGGCATCTCGCCGCCGCCGGGCACGACGTCACCGTCTACAACCGTACGCGCAGCAAGGCGGATGCCTGGGTCGAGCGCCATGGCGGCGCGGCAGCCGCGACCGTCGCCGAGGCGGCGGACGGCGCCGCGGCGGTGTTCGCCTGCGTGCCGACCGACGACGATCTCGCCGAGGTGACGCTGGGCAAGGGCGGCGCCTTCCGCGCGATGAAGCCGGGTGCGCTGTTCCTCGATCACGGCACGTCGTCCGCGCGGATCGCGCGGCAACTGGGCGTCGAGGGCAAGGACGCCGGCTTCCTCGTGCTCGACGCGCCGATCTCGGGCGGGCAGGCACGCGCGCAGGAAGGCACGCTGTCGATCATGTGCGGCGGGCCGAAAAAGGCGTACGAGGCGGCGATCCCCTATCTGGAATGCTACGGCAAGGTGATCGCGCATATCGGCGGATCGGGCAGCGGCCAGACCGCCAAGATGGTCAACCAGATCGCGATCGCGGGCGTGCTCGGCGGCCTCGCCGAAGCGGTGCGCTTCGGCCAGATCGCCAGGCTCGATCTCGCCAAGGTGTTCGGCGTAATCGGCACCGGCGCGGCCTCGTCCTGGCAGATGGTCAATCGCTGGGAGACGATGTCGAAGGACGAGTTCGACTTCGGCTTCGCGGTCGACTGGATGCGCAAGGACCTCGGCTATGCGCTCGAAGAGGCGCGCAGCAACGGCGCGACGATCCCGGTGGCGGCGCTGGTCGACCAATTCTATGCGGACATCCAGCAGATGCATGGCGGGCGGCAGGATACCTCCGCGCTGGTGCGCAGGCTGCCGCGATGATGTCCCGACTTCGGCTCATGGCCTCGCGCGATCCTGCGCTCGACACGAACGGGGTCGAGAGATCGCGGGAGATCCGTCCGGTTCGAGCGGCGTCGAGCGCCGCCGGGACGCGCCCGTCGAGAACCGCGTCGCTCTCGGCCATGCTGGCACTGTCATTGCTCGCCGCCCCCGCGCTCGCCAAGAAGCCGCCCAAATACGCCGCCGCCCCGCCGACCGAAGGCGGGCTGATCGACGACGTCAACGGCTACACCATCGCTCCCGACGGTCGGGTCGAGCGGTTCGACGGCGTGCTGATCGGCAAGGACGGCAAGGTCAAGAAGCTGCTCCAGCCAGGCGACAAGCGCCCCGAATGGCTCGATTTCCGGCTCGACGGCAAGCACCGCACGCTGCTCCCCGGGCTGTTCGATGCGCATGGCCATGTCATGGACCTGGGATACGAGCTGACCCGGCTCGATCTCAGCGGCACCACCTCGCTCGCCGACGCGCAGACCAAGCTCGCCGCCTATGCACAGTCGCATCCCAACCCGGCGTGGATCCAGGGCTTCGGCTGGAACCAGGAACTGTGGGGGCTGGGCCGGTTTCCGACGGCGGCGGACATCGATCTCGCGGTCCGCGACCGACCGGTGGTGCTCGAGCGCGTCGACGGTCATGCGCTGCTCGGCAATTCGGCGGCGATGGCGGCGGCCGGGATCACCCCCGACGTCAAGGACCCGCCCGGCGGCCATATCGAGCGTGACGCGCGCGGGCGCCCAACCGGCGTGTTCGTCGATGCCGCGCGCGCGCTGCTCGAGCGCGGGATCCCCGCGACCGCGCCGCTCGACAAGGACGAGGCGCTGGCCAAGGCGCAGGAGGCGCTGCTCGGCTTCGGCATCACCTCGACCTGCGACATGGCGACGACGCTCGACGACTGGCAGGTGATGCGCCGCGCGGGCGATCGCGGCGCGTTGCGCGTCCGCATCGTCGCCTATGGCAAGGGCGTCGAAACCGCGCTCGCGGTCGCAGGCACCGGGCCGACGCCGTGGCTGTACGACGGCCATCTGCGCATGGTCGGGGTCAAGCTGTTCGCCGACGGCGCACTGGGCTCGCGCGGGGCGTGGCTCAAGCGGCCCTACACCGACAAGCCCGACACGCGCGGACTCGCCTTCATGGACGACACCAAGCTCAAGAACCTGATGAGCCGGGCCGCGATGGACAATTTCCAGGTCGCGGTCCACGCCATCGGGGATGCGGCGAACGCGCAGGTGCTCGATGCAATCGACGAGCTGTCGGACACCTACAAGGGCGATCGACGCTGGCGGATCGAGCACGCCCAGATCGTCGACCCCGCCGACCTGCCGCGCTTCGCGCGGCACGGTATCGTCGCCTCGATGCAGCCGACGCACGAGAGCAGCGACTGGCAGATGGCGGAAAAGCGGCTCGGGCCCGATCGGCTCAAGGGCGCCTATGCGTGGAAGACGATGCTCGACGAGCATGTCCCGCTCGCCTTCGGGTCCGATTTCCCCGTCGAGAGCCCCAACCCCTTCCCCGGACTCGCCGCCGCGGTGAGCCGCGAGGACAGGAACGGCCAGCCCGCGGGCGGCTGGCAGCCGCAGGAGCGGATCACGCTGCCGCAGGCGCTCGCCGCCTTCACCACCGGCGCGGCCTATGCGGCGGGCGCGGAGGACCGGCTCGGCAGCCTCGAGCCCGGGCACATGGCGGACTTCATCCTGATCGACCACGATCCCGTCGCCGAGCCCGACCCGGCGGCGCTGCGTGCCACGCATGTCGAGGAGACCTGGGTTGCGGGCGTGCGGGTGTGGCAGCGCAAATAGCCCGATGCGGAACGGCGCGCGAGACGCGCCGCCCGGATCCGGTCAGTCGGGCACCACACCGGTCAGGACCGGCGTCGCATAGGTCCAGTTCTTGTGGATGTCGACGCTGCGGTTGGGGTTGCCGTCGGCATCCGCGGTCAGCGGGTTGTTGTTGGCGAGTGTCCGCTCGTGCGAGGCGTTGATCCCGTCGAGCGCGGCCTGCAGCATCGCGTGATGCTCCGCGGTCAGCGTACCGCCATCGGCCTGCTGCTGCAGCAGCATCCTGCGGCGCAGGCTCTTGAGCTGTTCGACATAGGCATAGCCGATCTGGCTGGGGCTCTTGTGGATGCTGACCCCGGCATATTGCCGGACAAGCTGTGCCCGCGCGGCGGAGACCATGGTCGAGCACAGCGCGATCGACGCCACGAACCGGACAGCGCTGCGCATGGCGTATCTCCCTCGTCTCTCCAGGGTCGTGAGCCTATTCCTCCGCCCGCGCCGAGTCCATCGCACGGCCGCGCTACCCCGCCGCGAGCCCGCCGAGCAGCCCCGGCGTCAGCACCTGCGGCAGTTCGCGCGCCGCCTTGCCGGGTGCGTACCACAGGTACAGCGGCACGCCGGAGCGGCCATGCGCCTCGAGGAACCTGCCGATCGCCGCGTCGCCATCGGTCCAGTCGCCGACCATCGTCACCACGCCGGCCTTGCGGAATGCGGCCTGCGTGCTCGTACGCTCGATCGCGACCTTCTCGTTGACCTTGCACGACAGGCACCAGTCCGCCGTGAAATAGAGGAACACCGGCGTGCCCGCGGCGCGGAGCGCGGCCAGTTTCGCCGGATCGAAGGGCTGACGCGCGGCATCCGTGCCGGCCGCGACCGGTGGCGCATCGGCGTGGCGCGGCAGCACCACCAGCGTCGCCAGCGCCAGCACCAGCCCGACAAGCGCCGGTGCCCACGCGCCCCGCGCGAAGCGGCGCTGGCGCAGCCCCGTCGCCCAGAGGCCGAACCCGAGCAGCATCGCCGCGCCGAAGCCCAGCACGACCGCGTCCGCTCCCGCCTGATGCCCCAACACCCAGCCGAGCCCGAGCGCGGTCAGCAGCATCGGCACCGCGAGGACGCGGCGGAACGTCTCCATCCAGCCGCCGGGCCTGGGCAGCACGCGGCGCAGCGCGGGCACGAACCCGACCGCCAGGAAGGGCAACGCCAGCCCGAGGCCCAGCCCCGCGAAGATCAGCAGCGCCGCGGCGGCGGGGAGCAGCAGCGCGACGCCCAGCGCGCCCGCCATGAACGGTCCGGTGCAGGGCGTCGCGACGAACGCGGCGAGCGCGCCCGTCCAGAACGCGCCCGCAGTGCCGCCCTGCCCGGCGAGTTCCGAACCCGCGCTCACCGTGCCGAGCTCGAACAGCCCGGCGAGGTTGAAGCCGATCGCGCTCGACAGCAGGATCAGCAACAGGATGACACGCGGATCCTGCAGCTGGAACGCCCAGCCGACCTGCGATCCCGCGGCGCGCAGGCCGAGGATCAGCGCACCCAGCGCCACGCACACCGCGATCACACCCGCGGCATAGGCCAGCGCCTCGCGCCGCACCTGACGCTCCTCGCCGCCGGCACGCGCGAGGCTGAGCGCCTTAAGGCTGAGGATCGGGAACACGCACGGCATCACGTTGAGGATCAGCCCGCCCAGCACCGCGCCGAGAAAGGCGAGCGCGACGGTGGCGGGGATGCCGCGGCCGCCTGCCGCGCCGCCCTGCGCCGCGGGCGGGACCGGACCGGGGATCGCGTGGAAGGCGAGCCCCGCCTCGCCGCCGGTCGCCAGCACCGCGTCGAAACCCCTGGCGGCCGAAGGCCCCGGCGCGGTCTGGATCACCAGCCGGTCGCCGTCGCGCGCGAAGCTCTGCGGTGCGGCGGGCGCCACCGCGCCGTCGCTCTCGCCGAACAGATGCGGCCGGTCGCCGAGCGCCGCGTCGGCGGGAAACGGCACGGCGATACGCAGCCGGCCCGCCGTCACCTCGAACCGCGCGGTCGCGCCCAGCGGCTGCGGCAGCGCGCGGCGCCACAGATCGAAGCGCGCGGCGGTCGCCGGGGGG
>CAZZZX010000102.1:0-7961 GCA_964658585.1 uncultured Novosphingobium sp. | reverse complement strand
GGGCCGGCTCGTGGGTGAGTTTGCGCACGGCATAGGGCAGGTCGATCTTGTAGTCGGCCTCGGCGTCCCGGACCCAGTAGGTGAGCAGGTAGGTCGTGTAGGCGGCGTCGCAGATCATGCTGTAGTGTGCGCCGCCGTCGCCCAGCGCCGGGAACGTGTTCTCGTTCTTGACGAGGTTTCGGCCCGAGCTCTGGAACCGCAGGCCTTCGGCGTTCCCGAGCGGACGATACAGCACCTCATGGCCTTCGCGCTGGAGCAGCGCGTCGTAGATGAGCGCCCGGGGATCGACCTGCATCGTCCGCGCCCGCGCGCCGATGCTCTCCTGCGGATGCGGATTGTAGTTCGGCGGATTGCCCAGGACGAAGAGCTGGTCGAGGTCCGCTATGACCATGAGGAAGAAGGGGTTCGGACCCGCCGGCTCTTCCGCCATCAGCGTCGCCCGGAACTGCGGATCGCGCATCCGCTCGACCTTCTCGGCCAGTGGCAGATCCGCGATCGCCTGGAAGCTGGGATTGAGCGAGAACGGATGGAGCGAGAGTTCCAGACCGAGCAGGGCGCCGGTCGGGCGGGGGAGGATCTGGCCGCGGATCTCGAGCCCCTCCGTCGCCGCCGAGTCGAGCCGTCGAAGCGTCTCGCGCCAGTCCTCCGGGCCGCGCGGCGACTGCATGAAGGTGAACGAAACCGGACGACCCGACGTGCGGGCTATGGCGTCGAGCAGATCGAAACGCTCGGTGGCGTCGACGTCGTAGCTCGGCACCATCTGGAACACCCCGCGCCCGGCGTCCCGCAGCCCGGCGGCGAGCGCGAGCACCTCCTCGTCCTCGGTCTTGACCGAAGACGCGGGCCGCCCGTCGCGGAACTGGTGGGTATAGCTTCGCGACGTCGTGACCCCGAGCGCTCCCGCGTCGATCGCCTCGCGGGTCAGCCGGCGCATCTCGACGAGGTCTTCGTCCGTCGGCGGCTCGAGGTCGGCCCCTCTCTGGCCCATGACGTAGACGCGCAGCGGGCTGTGCGGCAGCTGGGCGGCGAAATCGATGTCGCTGTGCCGCTTCTCGATCGCGTCCAGATACTCCGGGAAGGTCTCCCAGTTGAAGGGCACGCCTTCAGTCATCACGACTTCGGGGATGTCCTCCACGCCCTCCATCAGCTTGATCATGATCTTGTGGTCAGCGGCGCGGACCGGCGCGAAGCCGACGCCGCAGTTCCCCATCACGACCGTGGTGACGCCGTGGTCGGAGGAGGGCGCCAGCCGGTTCTCCCAGGTGATCTGCCCGTCATAGTGGGTGTGGACGTCGACGAAGCCGGGGGTGACGATGCGGCCGGCGGCATCGATCTCGTCGGACGCGTCGCCGCTCACCGCGCCGATCGCGACGATCACGCCGTCCTTCACCGCGACGTCGGCGACGAACGGATCGCCGCCCGAACCGTCGTGGACGGTCCCGCCGCGGACGATGAGGTCGTATTCAGCCATCGTGCCGTCTCCTGCGATGCGCCGCCGTATCCGCCGTTCGCCCGCCGGCAAGGTGGCCCACCCCGATCGCGGCGCCAAGGCCGAACGGCGAAGCGCGGGACATTTCAGATGGGCGATGGTTCACGATCCGCACGGCCTTAGTCCCAGGCGACCGGGAGCGTGCGCTGGCCCCAGTATATCCAGCTGTCGATCCGCTCCGCCGGACCGGTCAGCCGAAGTCGCGGCAGCCGCTCGAGGATTCGGGAAAGGCCGATCTGGGCCTCGAGTCTCGCGATGGGCGCCCCCAGGCAGAAGTGGACGCCGTAGCCGAAGCTCAGATGACGTTTGACCTGATTGAGCGGACGATCGATCCGAAAGGTATCGGGGTCCTCGAAGATCGCCGGATCGCGGTTGGCACCGATCATCGAGAACATCAGCTTGCTCCGTTCGGGCAGATCGGCGCCGTGCATTGTCACCGGGCACAGGCTGGTGCGGAAGTGGGAATTGATCGGCGGGTCAAAGCGCAGACTCTCCTCGATGGCGTTCTCCACGAGGTCGGGATTCGCCTTGAGCCGCTCCCACCGTTCAGGAACCTCGAGAAGGCGCCAGATCACGTTCGTCAGCAGGCTCGTCGTGGTCTCCTGCCCGCCGGTGAGGAAGGCGGTGCAGATCTGGAAGAGCTCCATGTCGTTGAAGCGCCGTCCCTCGACCCGGCTGACCAGTCCGAGCGAGATATAGTCCGGGGGGAGCACCGTGCCCCAGTGCTCGTGCGTCGGGTCGTCGACGCCGGCGTCGTGCAGCATCCGGCGGCGGGCCTCGATCAGTCCCATGAAGTGTGGCTGCATCTCGGCGACAAGCGTCTGCTCGGCAGTCGGATCCTTAACGTTGAAGAGCGCCGACTGGAGCTCGTCCGCCCATCGCTTGTAGTCGGCGTACATCGACTGGTCCGCGCCCAGCATGAAGCACATCGTCCTGGCCGGCAGCGGCAGAGCGAAGAGGTCGTGGAAGTTGCCCTGCCGGATATCGCTCTTCTCCATGGCTCCGACGAGTTCGTCGGCGATCCGCTCGACCTCCGGGCGGTAGTAGCGCATTCGCGCCGGCGTCATCCCCTTGCGCAGCGCGGCGATGTATTCGAGGTGGAACGGGGGATCCGTGAGGATGCCGAAGTCGCTGAACTTCTCCCAGTCCATCGGGGCGTCGCCCCATTTGAACGACCAGTGCGGGTTGTCCGAAAGAACCTTCTCGCGGATCTCCCTATAGTCGCTGGTGATGTAGAAGCTGTATTCCGGCCCTTCGTAGCGGTAGAAGGGGCATGTCTTGGCGAGCGCGGAATAGGCGGGGCCGGGGTTACGCACCGTTTCGGGGGCGAGCGGATCGAACGCGTGGTCCGCCGCGGTCGCAAGGCGTCTCCCGGGCGCCGGCGTGGTGTCTGTCATGTGGTTCTCCGATCTGTTCGGAGGGAGATAGCAGCCTCCCGAAGGACGGGGACGATCGTTTGCTTAAGGCCTTAACCATCGTCGTATGGCCCGCCGGCGAACTCCCGATCGAAGCGCTGGTGGAGGTCGCCGAGGATGCGGTCCAGGGCGCGTTTGTCGTCGGTGGGCATCTGCCGCATGAAGCGTGCGATCTTCGCTTCGCGCGAGATGACGGCGATCGCCTCGTCCAGGGCGGCCCGTCCGCGCGGCGTCATGGCCAGGCGGTAGGCCCGACCGTCGGCGCGTCGGCGGACAATCAGCCCCGCAGCCACGAGACGCTTGACCCGCACGGACACGGCGGCTTCGGAGAGGTAGAGCGCGGAGGCGAGATCCGTCGCCCGCATCTCCTTGCTCTCGTCGACCGACAGCGTCCCCAAGAGGTCGAGATCGGCGAAGCTGCATCCGAACAGGTTCGCTATCGCGTCGAGGTCGGTGGAAACGAGATGGCCGATCGTGACGAGATGCCACAACGCCGCGAAGTGCTGGGCGTCGACCGCCGGCAGGCGCTGGGCGTAGTGCGCGCGCCCGGCCTCGATCTGGCTTACAGGTTTTCGCGTCAACGCCGTGGCCTCGGCTAATCTCAGGGCCAGACGAGATCCAGGCGGAGCACCCCGTTCACCATGCCGGTGGCGAGGACCGGCGTCGTGTCGGGCGCGATCCGGTAGTCCGGGATGCGCGACAGCCATTCCTCCAGGAAGACCTTGATCTCGCGTCGCGCCAGCACCGCGCCCGGGCAGGCGTGCGCGCCGTTGCCGAAAGCGGCATGGACGGGCTTGTCGCGCGCGAAGTCGACGACGAGCGGATCCGGGTTGATCCGGTCGTCCATACCGACCCAGAGATTGGCGGGGAGGATGCGGTCCCCGGCACGGAAGCGCACGCCCTTATAGTCGTGATCGCGCACGATCACCCGCATCATCGAGCCCTGGATCGCGGGGCGCGGGCGATCGGGATCGAACCGCAGCCCGGGCAGCCGGTCGATCACGGCATGGAGAGCGCGCGTCATCTCGACGCGCGCGAGGTGCTGGCCCACGCAGATGTGCGGCCCGCGCGAGAACGAGAAGTGCGGCTTCCGGTCGCGGAAGACGTCGAAGCGGTCGGGATCGGAATGAATGTCGGGATCGCGGTTGGCGGCGCCCGCAACGACGTCGAGCAGCGAGCCGGCGGGGATCTTCACGCCGCCGAGCGTCGTGTCGGCCTTGGCCATGCGGAGCTGAACCGCGACCGGACCGTCCCAGCGCAAAGCCTCCTCGATCGCCTGCGGGATGAGCGCACGATCGGCGCGGATGGCGTCGAACTGGTCGGGATTCTCGAGCAGTGCGGTCAGCAGGACGCTCGTGCCGCGATAGGTTGTGTCTCCGGCGGCGTTCATCAGCTGGCGAAGAAAGGAGACCAGCACGAGCTCGGGCAGATGCTCGCCGTCGACCTCGGTGTTGGCGAGCAGGCTGACGAGATCGTCGCCGGGGTGGGCCCGTCGGCGTTCAACGAGGCCGGCGAAATATTCGCCGAGCTTGCGTCCCGCCTCGAACGCCTTCTCGTGATTGGCGTAGTCCGTCTGACCGATGGCGAGACGCTGGAAGGTGCGAACGTCTGCCTCCGGGAGATCGAGCTGCCGGTAGATCACCTCGAAGGGGTATCGGATCGTGAAGTCCTCGACCAGATCGGCCTCACCACGCGGCACGAACGCGTCCATGAGCCGGTCGACGATCGGGTCGACGATCGTTTCGCCCCAGGTCTTCACATATTGCGGCAGGAATATCCGCTGGAAGATCCTGCGCCAGCGCCCATGCTCGGGATTGTCCATGACGCTGATGCTGCCCTGGCCGAACGTCGCGCCGATGTTGTTCCTGTAGCCGGCATTGGAGAAGCGCTCGGTATCGGTCAGGGCGGTTGTTATCTCGTCGGTGCCGACGACCGTGAAGACCTCCGCATCCGGATAGAGCGCCGAGGCGAGACCCATCTTCGCGCGGTAGCCGCCGGCCAGCACGGGCGCGTGGGCGCGCCATTCGGCGATCATCGGATAGGGATCGGGGATGTCGCCGAAGTTCTGCGCGTCCGCGTCGAACGGATCGTAGGCCGGATCGTCGAATTCCTGGATCCTGACCTCGGTCGCCACGGCGCAGCCTTTCCTATCAAGCAAACGCTACATAGAAGGAGGTTCGTCAGGCGTCAATCGGACGGCGGGCCGCTCAGTGTCCGCTCGACCATCGTCTCGAGCACGCCGATGACGGCTTCGCGGTCCGGATCGCCGCTCGGGAACAGCGATCGGCGGAGCAGCACGCTCGCCGCGATCATGCCCATGCCGAGGCGGACGCCGACGTCGAGATCGAACGGGGGCTCGATGGCGGCTTCGGCGTAGCGGAGCTGCACCTGTCCCGCGGCCTGGTCGAAGAAATGGTCGAGGCCGTGCAGGCCAGGCGCGTCGCCGTCGGAAGCCATTCCGCCCGGGCCGGAAAGCAGAGCCCGGAACGTCGCCTCGTTGCCTTCGAACAGCTCATAGACACGACGGGTGAAGGAGCGGATGTCGCGGATGCGCTCGCTGCTCGCAGCGGCGTCCGGGTGGCGGCGGACGAAGTCGTCCATCAGCCTCTGGAAGGGAACGGTCACGACCTTGTCGAACAGCGAGGCCTTGTCGCCGAAGTGCCGGAAGAGCAGCGTCTCGCTGACGTCGGCGAGCCGCGCGATCTCCCTGGTCGTCGTCGCGGCGTAGCCGCGTTCGGCGAACAGCAGCCCCGCGGCGTCGCGGATGCGCTCCACCACGTCCGCCTGCGTCCGCCGGCGGCGGCGCGCGCGGATCGCCTCGGGCCCGGCCGTCTCCGCGGCCGCGGAATCCGGACTCACGAGTTCCGGCCTTCGAGGATGATGCCGGCGGCGTTCCAGGCCGACGCCATGATCGGCCCGTTCGTGTTGGCCGAGACCATCGTCGGCATGATCGAGCCGTCCACCACGCGGACCCCGTCGACGCCGCGCACCCGCAGCTTCGCGTCGAGCACCGCGTCGCCGGAATTTCCCATCCGGCAGGTTCCGCAGGCGTGGTAGCCCGCCTGTCCGATGCTGCGGAAGGCGTGGAGAATCTCGTCGTCGGTCTCGAGCGACCGGGTCGGCTCGCGCTCGCCCGCGACGATCCCGCCCAGCACGGGCTCGGCCATCCACCGGCGCAGATAGCGGTGCATCGCGACCGTGACCGCGCAGTCGTACGGGTCGGTCAGATATCCGGCGCGGATGCGCGCCGGCGCGGCGGGCTCCGCGGCGGTTATGTGGACGTGGCCTTCACTCCGCGAGCGAA
Organism: uncultured Novosphingobium sp.; assembly: GCA_964658585.1. Lineage (GTDB taxonomy): Bacteria > Pseudomonadota > Alphaproteobacteria > Sphingomonadales > Sphingomonadaceae > Solisphingomonas. Next base: position 1,753 of record CAZZZX010000102.1, on the reverse strand, counting down.
GGGGATAGCCGAACAGCGCCAGGCTGTCCCCTGGATCGGTGACCATCCGGCCGCGCGCATCGGGTGCCGCGACCGCGGGCGACAGCAGCACTTCGATGTCGGGGGTCGTCGATTCGGGAAGCACCCGCGCGAACGCTCCGACTGTCCCGTATCCAGTCGCCATGGGGCCTCCGCGCGAGAGATAGTAGCGTAGCACGTTGCCGACCAAGCGCAGCCCGCGCAGCTGCGCATTGTGCCCGTAGCCGCCGCGGAGGTCGAACTGCATCATCAGAAGGCGATGTTCCAGCATGTGCTCGCCGACACCCGGACTGTGTGCGACGACGGGGATGCCGAGCCTCGTCAGCAGGGCGGCGTCGCCGACGCCGGACCGCTCGAGGATCTGCGGCGACATGAGCGCGCCCGCGGCGACGATGACCTCGCGACCGAAGGCGAAGTCGCGGGGCCGGCCGTCCACCGACGCGCGCACGCCGGTCGCGCGACGACCGTCGAACAGCAGCCGGTCGACGATCGCGCCCGTGACGACGCGCAGGTTCGGCCGTCCGCGAGCCTGTCTGAGGAAGGCCTGGGCGGCGCTCTGCCGCCTGCCCTTCCAGATCGTCCGAGTGGTATAGCCGACGCCGTCGCGCCCGGCGCCGTTGAGATCGGCGACGCGCGGCAGGCCCATCCGCTCGCCGGCCGCGATGAAGGCCTCCGACAGGGCGTCCCGACGCGGTTCCCTGCTGAGGTGGAGCGGGCCGCCGGCATCGTCGTCCGCTCCGCCCTCGGGCGCCCGTGCCTCCATTGCCCGGAACGCCGCCGCCATGCTGCTCCAGCCCCAGCCTTCGGCGCCCAGCGCCTCCCAGCGATCATAGTCCTCGGGCTGCCCCCGGAAGTACATCATGCCGTTGATCGAGGAGGAGCCGCCAAGCATCCGGCCGCGGATCCACGTCTCCGACGGCACGTCGCCCTGACCCTCGGTCTGGAAGAACCAGGTATGCCGGGGATCCGAGTAGAGCTTCGCGGCGCCGCGCGGCATGTGGATGAACGGACTGCGGTCCGCGGGACCGGCCTCGAGCAGGAGCACGTGGTTGTTCGGATTTTCCGACAGGCGGTAGGCGAGCACGCAGCCCGCGGAGCCGCCGCCGACGATGACATAGTCCCAGGTCACAGCGCGGCCCGGATGACGTCGCCGATCAGCGTTCGGCTGTCCTCGGCGATGTCGATCGTGTCGAACATCCTGTTGTGGCAGAATGCGACGGCGAGCTTCAGGTCGGGATCCGCCCATCCGATCGATCCGCCCATGCCGGGATGGCAGAGCGCCCGCATGTTGCGCGGCGCCGACACCGGCGGCGCATCCGCCCCGCCCAGCCAGAAGCCCGCCCATCCGATCGGCACCGTCATTCCGAAGAATACCGGATCGGCGTCCTCGAAATGGGGGCGCGGCGCGGCGAAGCTCGCCACGCGCTCCTCGGACAGCAGGCGAACGCCCCCGAGCGCGCCGCCGTTGGCGAGCATCGCCCAGAAGCGAGCCTGGCTGCGCGCGTTGAAGATGCCGCCGACGGCGGGAATGCAGGCGCGGCGGACGTAGGGACGCTCGAAGGGATCCGGCATGAGATCGACGGCCAGCGGCTGCGCGGCGCGCATCAGGTTGCCCTCGGGTGCGACGTAGACCGCGACGTCGTCAAGCTTGGCGATCCGGGGCTCGGCATCGGCCGGAATGCCGAGCCACAGGTCGGTGGCGCCAAGCGGCTCGGCGATCTCCTCGCGGACGAAC
>CAZZZX010000101.1:0-7975 GCA_964658585.1 uncultured Novosphingobium sp. | reverse complement strand
CAGCGCGGCGAGCAGCGGTTCGGCAGGCGGCGGCGCGGTGGCGAGCGCATCGAGCGCGTCGCGCCACCAGACCAGCCGCATCAGCCCGATCGTCGGCTCGCGGGTGCGCGCGACGATGCCGCCGAGCCGCTCGTCGAGCCCGAACAGCGCCGCCACCGCCGCGCGCCGCGCCACCGGCACGGCGTTGAGCGCGATCGTGCGATCGGGATCGGCGAGTGCGGGCGGCGCGGTCATCCGCGCGCTTGTGCCGTGACCCCGCGCAAATCGCAAAGCCGCGTTAACCACGCCCCTATACGCGCCCTTGATGGCCACGGGAGTATCGCTCGCCGTCTATCGACGCGCGGTGCGTCGGTAAGCGGCGAGGCGGACAAGCGTGGGATCGAGGCACGACCGGGTACGGCGGTTCGGCGGGCTGCTCGCCCGGCTGCGCCGCAGCGTGCGTGGCAACGTGCTGGTTCTCACCGCCTTCGCGCTGATCCCGATGATCGGCCTGGTCGGTGGCGGCATCGACCTCAGCCGGCTCTATCTGGTCAAGGCGCGGCTCCAGCACGCCTGCGACGCGGGCGCGCTCGCCGGGCGCAAGGCGATGGGTGCGGGCACCTGGGCACAGGCCAGCCCCAATCCCCCGACCATCGCCAACCAGTTCTTCGACGGCAATTTCAAGGCCGACGGCCGCACTTCCTATGGCCTCACGCGGACCTTCACCGAAAGCGGCGGCCGGGTCAGCGGGGTCGCCTCGGTCAGCGTGCCGATGACGGTGATGTCGTTCTTCGGCGCGCCGACGCGTGTGCTCACCGTCTATTGCGCGGCGCAGGAGCAGATCCCCAATACCGACGTGATGTTCGTGCTCGACAATACGGGCTCGATGGCCTGCCAGCCTGATGGTAGCAATTGCAACTCGGGCTCGAGTTCCAAGATCGTCGTCCTCAAGCAGGCGGTGAAGTGCTTCTACGAGGCGATCACGCAGCTCACCACCGACGGCGGATGCCCGGCAGGTACCTCGACCGGGAACGGCATCAACAATTCGTCACAGGTGCGCTTCGGATTCGTGCCCTATACGTCTAACGTCAATGTCGGACGGCTGCTTTCGACCAGCTGGATGGCCAACAGCTGGAGCTATCAGTCCCGGCAGAAGATCTGGACCGCCTGGTCGAACACCAACATCTCGTGCGCCAACCAGCCGGCGAACACCAACACCACCCAGTATCAAGCGGTCTATAGCGGCTACAACAACAGCACCTGCAAGGTGCAGCAGAGCACCGCGACCTGGAGCTATGGCAAGGTCACCGGGGTGGATGTCAGCGGCCTGAAGAACGGCAGCTCGTGGAACAGCAGCATCACGCTGCCGATCGGCGACGGCTTCACCAACAAGACCGTCGCATGGCCCGGCTGCATCGAGGAACGGCCGATCGTCGGCACGAACGGCAGCGGCACCGCGATGCCGACCGCAGCCGATATCGATACTGTCCCAAATGCCGCCGACAGCAATTCATATTGGGCGCCGTGGCTGCCGGGTGCGATCTACTATCGCGCCAGTACGTCCACCGGATCCGGCTACCAGACGGCCACTTCGACATCGACGACCAACTATTACACCGGAGACAATACAGGTTCCGGGACGCTGGCGGCCAGTGGATACGAAAGCTGTCCGACGGGAGCGCAGACCCTGCAGGTCTGGTCGACATCCGATTTCGACAATTACGTCGACTCGCTCGCGGTCGGCGGCGGCACCTATCACGATATCGGGATGCTCTGGGGCGGCCGCCTGATCTCGCCCAACGGCCTCTTCGCGTCGTCCAACCAGGCGACGCCGTCCGGCGGCCAGATCCAGCGGAACATGGTGTTCATGACCGACGGCGACTCGCAGGGAACGCCTTGCATCTACAATGCCTATGGCGTCGCCTATTACGACCAGCGTCAGGTCGCGGACAGCAATGCCTGCACGACGGTCGGGGATACGACGCTCAACAACCAGATCAACACGCGGCTGGCGACGCTGTGTACGCTGGTCAAGAACGAGGGCGTCAATCTGTACGTCATTTCGTTCGGCGGAACCGGTATCGCCGCGGACACCAAGGCCCGTCTCCAGACGTGTGCGACGGATACCAACCATTATTTCGATGCGACCGACAATGCGTCGCTGCAGAGCGCCTTCCAGACCATCGCCGCGCAGATCACGCAGCTGAGATTGGTCCAATGAGCCGCCGGCTCCGGCAGCGCCGGTCGGTCGCGGCGTGCGCGCGCGGCGCCACGGTGGTCGAGTTCGCGCTGCTCGCGCCGGTGCTGCTGATGGTGATGATGGGCATCTGCGACTATGCGCACACGCTCTACATGGTCTCCTCGCTCCAGGGCGTCGTGCAGAAGGCGTCGCGCGATTCGACGATCGAGGATTACAGCATGCCTGCCGCGCAGGCGACGCTCGACGCCAAGGTCATCTCGCAGATCAAGCTGCTCAACAGCGCGGCGACCGTGCCGCCGCCGACGCGGCGCTACTACAAGACCTACGCCGCCGCGACCTCGCGCACCGCGGAGACGTGGGGCGATACCGATCATGACGGCACCTGCGATCATGGCGAGCAGTATTCGGACGTCAACAACAACGGCGTCTGGGACGCAGACGGCGGCGATTCGTCGGGCGGCGCCAAGGACAAGGTGATCTACCAGGTCACGGTCAGCTATCCGCGGCTGTTCCCGATCTTCCGCTTCACCGGCGTGCCGAGCACGGTGTCGCTGTCCGCGACGACGGTGCTCACCAACCAGCCCTACGCGCAGCAGTCCGCCTACACGACGCCGACCACCCGGACGTGCAGCTGAGCCGGAGCCGACGATGCGCGCCCCCTTCCCCCGCACCGCCCCGCGCGGCATCCGCCGGCTGATCGCCGATCGGCGCGGCAACGCGCTCATCGAATTCAGCATCGTGCTGCCCGTACTGATCCTGCTCGGGCTGACCGGCGCCGAATTCTCGAACTACATCACCGTCAAGATGCGTGTCAGCCAGATGGCACTGCAACTGGCTGACAATGCCGCGCGGATGGGCACCGGTACGGTCGCCGGACCCAAGACGATCAGCGAGACCGACATCAACGACGCCTTTGCGGGCGGCCAGCTCGAATCGGGCGGGCTCGACCTGAAGAATCACGGCCGCGTGATCCTCAGCGATCTCGAGCCGATGGCCAACCCCAACACCACTGGCAAGTACAAGATCGTCTGGCAGCGCTGCTACGGCTCGATCGCCCACGCGTCGGGCTTCGGCACCGCGGGCCAGACCAATCTGAGCGGCATCGGGCCGGCCGGGGCGCAGGTGACCGCGCAGGACTACAACGCGACGATGTTCGTCGAGGTCTATTACGTCTACCAGCCGCTGTTCGGGACGCAGTTCCTGCCGACCACGACGTTCGACGAGACCGCCTCGATGTCGGTACGCGACCAGCGCGACCTGACGCAGATCTACAATACCAGCGGCGCCACGGTAGCGAGCTGCTGAGCCGTCAGCCCCTGGAGCAGACCTTGCGCGCGGCCCTGACGACATCGTCGACCTTGACCAGCGCGAGCTTCTCGAGGTTCGCGGCATAGGGCATCGGCACGTCGACATTGGTGACGCGCAGCACCGGCGCGTCGAGATCGTCGAAGCCCTCCTCCATCGCCAGCGCCATGATCTCGGATGCGATGCCGCACGTCGGCCAGCCCTCCTCGACCACGACCATGCGATTGGTCCTGGCGAGGCTCGCCAGGACCGTCTTACGATCGAGCGGACGCAGCGTGCGCAGGTCGATCACCTCGGCGTCGATGCCGTCCGCGGCGAGCGTCCTGGCCGCATCGAGCGCCAGCCCGACGCCGATCGAATAGCTGACCAGGGTCACGTCGCTGCCCGCCCTGGCGATGCGCGCCTTGCCGATCGGCAGCACCCAGTCGTCGAGCTTGGGTACCTCGAAGCTCTGGCCGTAGAGCAGCTCGTTCTCGAGGAAGACGACCGGATCCTGGGTGCGGATCGCGGCCTTCAGCAGGCCCTTGGCGTCGGCGGCGGTATAGGGCGCGATGACGATCAGCCCGGGGACGCTGGCATACCAGGGCGCATAGTTCTGCGAATGCTGCGCGCCGACCCGCGCCGCGGCGCCGTTGGGGCCGCGGAACACGATCGGGCAGCGCATCTGCCCACCCGACATGTAATTGGTCTTGGCCGCCGAATTGACGATGTGGTCGATCGCCTGCATCGCGAAATTGAAGGTCATGAACTCGACGATCGGACGCAGCCCGCCCATCGCCGCGCCGGTGCCGATGCCCGCGAAGCCGTATTCGGTGATCGGCGTGTCGATCACGCGCGCTTCGCCGAACTCGTCGAGCAGCCCCTGCGTGACCTTGTAGGCGCCCTGATACTGCGCGACCTCCTCGCCCATCACGAAGACACGATCGTCGGCGCGCATCTCCTCGGCCATCGCGTCGCGCAGCGCCTCGCGCACCGTGGTCTTGACCATCTCGGTACCGGGCGGAAGCTCGGGATCGGCGCTGTCGAGCATTTCGCCCGCGGTCGACGCAGCGACGAGGTCGCGCGCGCCGGTCTCCATCTTGTGCGGGATCGGCTCGTCCGTGGCGGGGGCGGGCTTCGCCTCGGGTTCGGGCGCCTTCGCTTCGGGAGCCGGCTCGGCGGAAGCCTCCTCGCCATCGGCCAGCAACGTCGCGATGGCCGCGCCGACCTTCACCCCGTCGGTCCCCGCCGCGACCAGGATCCGCGCGATCGTGCCTTCGTCGACCGCCTCGAACTCCATCGTCGCCTTGTCGGTCTCGATCTCGGCGAGGATGTCCCCCGACTTGACCGTGTCGCCCTCCTTGACCAGCCATCGGGAGAGCGTGCCCTCCTCCATGGTCGGCGACAGCGCGGGCATCTTGAGCTCGATCGGCATCTCAGTAGTGCTCCACCAGCACATCGGTATAGAGTTCCGCGGACGCGGGCTCGGGCGACTGCTCGGCGAAGTCGGCGGCTTCGGACACGATCTGGCGGATCTCCTTGTCGACGCGCTTCAGCTCGTCCTCGCCGACCCCCAGCCGGCCGAGCTCGCGCTTGACGAGATCGATCGCGTCGGACTGGTCCTTCATCGACTGGACCTCCTCCTTGGTGCGGTATTTGGCGGGGTCCGACATCGAGTGGCCGCGATAGCGGTAGGTCTTGAGCTCGAGCACGATCGGGCCCTTGCCGCCACGCACCCAGTCGAGCGCGGTCTCGGCGGCGCCGCGCACCGCGAGCACGTCCATCCCGTCGACCTGCAGCCCGGGCACGCGGAAGCTCTCGCCGCGGCGGTAGAGCTGGTCCTCCGAGCTGGCGCGGTTGACGCGCGTGCCCATCGCATAGCCGTTGTTCTCGATCACGAAGATGATCGGCAGCTTCCACAGCTCGGCCATGTTCATGGTCTCGTAGACCTGGCCCTGGTTGGCCGCGCCGTCGCCGAAATAGGCGAGGCACACCCCGCCGTCGCCGCTATATTTGTGCTTGAACGCCAGGCCGGCGCCCAGCGAGACCTGCGCACCGACGATACCGTGTCCGCCATAGAAGCGCTTCTCGGTCGAGAACATGTGCATCGAGCCGCCCTTGCCCTTGCTGATGCCCGCGGCGCGCCCGGTCAGCTCGGCCATGATGACCTTCGGATCGAGGCCGTAGGCGAGCATATGGCCATGGTCGCGATAACCGGTGATGACGCTGTCCCTGCTGTTGTCCAGCGCCGACTGGAGCCCGACCGCGACCGCCTCCTGACCGATATAGAGATGGCAGAAGCCGCCGATCAGCCCGAGCCCGTAAAGCTGCCCGGCGCGCTCCTCGAAGCGGCGGATGAGCACCATCTGGCGGTAGAATTCGGTCAGCTCGGCCTTGCTCGCCTCGTAGCGGGTGGGCTCGGCGGGCCGCTCGCGATTGGGAAGGGCGGCGGCATCCGCCGGGGCAGCGGGCTTGCGAGGCTTGACGGCCAAGGGGAGCGCCTTTCGGTTCGCGGGTCGGTCGGCCGCGCTATAGGCGGCGGCGTCACGATCATGCAACGGGAACGGCTTCCGCTTAGCCGGTCGCGACGGCTTCCGGAAGCCCGAGGCGCACAGCGATGTCCTCGATCGCCTCGCCCGGACGGATCAACTGCCACTCGCCCGGGCGACGCGCGTCGATCGCGACGACCGCGCCCTTGGGACAGAGCTTGAGGCAGCCGGTCTCGACGACGCCGTAGGGCAGCCGATACGCCTTGCCCTTGCCGGCCCGCTTCCTGAGCGCCTTGGCGAGCGCCGTCTTGCCGGCGGGGCCGAAGCCGCCGCCGACCTTGCGGCTGCACTTGCCGCACACCAGCACCGCACCGCGCCAGCGGGTCGCCACCATCGATCGCTTGATCGTCTTGCTCATCGCCGCAGAGGACTCACGACGGCGGTCGTCGTTCCTCGGCGCTGCGCAGCACGTCCCAGGCGGCCTGTACCGCGCGGAAGCGCTCGGCGGCCTCGGCGTCGCCCGGCCGGACATCGGGATGGTTGGACTTGGCGAGCCGGCGCCACGCCGCCTTCACCTCCTCGAACCCGGCATCGACCTCGACGCCCAGCGTCTCGAGCGCGCGCATCTCGTCGCGGCTACGCGTGCCGTCGCCCGGGCCGGCCCAGCGGTTATAGGCGGCGTCGGCATAGCCCGAGGCGTCGCGGCGTTCGTCGGCCTCGCGCTTGGCGGCCTCCTCGGCGGTCAGCCCTTCGAAATAATTCCAGTTGCGATTGTATTCGGCGGCGTGCGCCTCGCAGAAATACCAGCGCTCGGGGCTGTTGGGCGATTTGGGGGCGGGGCGATCGCCGGGCTGATCGCACCCGTCGCGATCGCACATCCGCACGCGCGTCGCGCCGCGCTCGCTGCCATAGCCGCGCCAGCGGGGAAATCCCCAGTCGTTCGAGCGCGTGTAGCGGACCATCGCGGCCCCTGTAGGCGAAGCCGCGAGGATTCGCGACCCGGGAGCGCCGCTAAATCGATCGGCGGCGACCGAGCACGAGAACCAGATCGACGACGCCGAGCACCACCAGCGCGGCGACCGGCGCGAGCAGGATCGCCGCACCATAGGTCAGCCGCCCGAAGCCGCCGGCGAAGCTGCCCGCGAGCAGCGCCGCGAAGCTCGCCAGGTTGAAGCCGACCACCGCGCCGGTGCGTTCGCGGCCGCCGAGCCCGGCGAGCGCGATGCCGAGCTTGACCAGCGCGCCGGTGGCATAGGTGGTGCCGGGCGACGAACTGCCCGCGCGCATCGTGACGATATTGGCGAGCCCCATCGCGACCGGCAGCAACACGACGCCGATCATCGGTCGTGCCCCCGTCAGCCCGGCCCAGGCCAGCGCGATCAGCGCCGCCTCGACCAGCAGCAGCGCGGCGGCGGCGGCGCGGCCCGCCTTCTCCACGATCATCGTGCCGATCGTGGCACCGGCGACGAACAGCGCCACGAGGCCGGCGGGAAGCGCCGCGCCGGCGAAATCGCGATAGGCCAGCAGCAGCCCGATCTGGGTGATGTTGCCGCTCATGTAGGAGACGAAATAGCGGCCCATCTCGGCGAGACCGACCGCATCGACGCAGCCGGCGATCACGAGCAGCAGCAGGACGGTGGCCTTGCGGTCAGGCGTCGGGCTTTCGAGCATCGCAGCCTTGCTAGAGCCTCGGAAGGAAAAGCGCCAGAGGGCCTGTAAGCCGGGTTCTGTCCTCCCCGGACCGTGATCCGGGGATGGGCGACCATTCCTCTAGGACCGGCGTCGCCGCCGGCCTCGAGCAACCAACCCGGATCGCGGGGCGGGACCAGCCCCCGGACCCGAAAGTCCTTGCGATCCCTATTCGGTCTTGCTCCCGGTGGGGTTTGCCGTGCCGTCCCGGTTGCCCGGTCCGCGGTGCGCTCTTACCGCACCGTTTCGCCCTGACCGGCCCGAAGACCGGCGGTCTGTTTTCTGTGGCACTGTCCCTGGGGTCGCCCCCGCCGGGCGTTACCCGGCACCGTGG
>CAZZZX010000100.1:0-8011 GCA_964658585.1 uncultured Novosphingobium sp. | reverse complement strand
ATGCCGCATCGTGGCAGGCGCGCGCCGCCAGGAACTTGGCGCTGTTGGCCTCGGCGCCGCAGGGCAGGCCGCTGTCGTAGAGTTCGGACGCCTTCTGGACCATCAGCCACGCGCTCTCGAGATACATCCATTTCTCGGCGAGCGGGTGCTGGATGCCCTGGTTCATGCCGATCGGGCGATCGAACACGACGCGATCCTTGGCATAGGCGGTCGCGCGGCGCAGCGCATCGCGGCCGATGCCGATCGCCTCGGCGCCGATCAGGATGCGTTCGGGGTTGAGGCTGTGGAGGATATAGCCGAAGCCCTTGCCCTCCTCGCCGATGCGGTCCTCCTCGGGGATGAACAGGCCGTCGATGAAGATCGCGTTCGAGTCGACCGCCTTGCGGCCCATCTTGGGGATCAGATGGACGTCGATCTTGCTGCGATCGAGATCGGTGTAGAAGATGGTGATGCCGTCGGTCGGTCTGGCGCAATCCTCGAACTTGGTCGTGCGGGTCAGCAGCATGATCTTGTTGGCGACCTGCGCGGTCGAGGTCCAGACCTTCTGGCCGTGGACGATATAGCCGCCCGGCACCTTCTGCGCGAAGGTCTTGATCCGCGTCGTGTTGAGGCCGGCATCGGGCTCGGTGAAGCCGAAACAGCACTGATCCTCGCCCGAGACCAGCCGCGGCACCCAGCGCGCCTTCTGCTCGGGCGTGCCCTTGACCACGATCGGATGCGGCCCGAACAGGTTGATGTGGATGGTCGAGGCCGCCGCGAAGCCGCCGCCGCACGCGGCGACCTCGTTCATCATCACCATCGCCTCGGTGACGCCGAGCCCCGATCCGCCATACGCTTCGGGCATGGTGATGCCGAGCCAGCCGCCGTCCGCCATCGCGCGATGGAAATCCTTCGGAAACGCCCCGGTATCGTCGCGGTCGAGCCAGTATTCGTCGTCGAACGGTGCGCAGGCGGCGCGTACCCCCTCACGGATCGCGTCGAGATCGTCCTGGGTGGGGAGGGGGCGGGCTGCGCTCACAAAGGCTCTCCAGCGGCGGCCAGCGTACGCCTGGCGGCCTTGAGATGGGGGATGTCGTACATCTTGCCGTCGATGCCGAGCGTGCCGGCATCGGGGCTGGCGGCGAAGGCGGCGACGATCCTGCGCGCCTCCGCCAGCTCCTCGTCCGAGGGGCTGAAGCAGCGGTTGATCGTGGCGACCTGATCGGGATGGATCGCGATCCGTCCGGTAAAGCCGTCGCGCCGCGCCGCGCGGCACGATCGTTCGAGACCGTCGGCATCGCGGAAATCCGCATAGAGCGTGTCGATCGGCGCGACGCCGGCGGCGGCGGACGCGAACAGGCATTGCGCGCGCGCGACCCGATAGGGAAAGGCCCATTCGCCGTCGTCGCGCTTGTTGCCCGTCGCCCCGATCGCGGCGGCGAGATCCTCCGCCCCCCAGGTCAGGCCGACGAGGCGGGGATGCGCGGGCGCATAGCTGCCGAGCGCGAACATCGCGGCCGGCGTCTCGGTCGCGACGACCATCAGCCTGACGGTCCCGATCGCCATGCCGGCCTTCTGCTCGAGCGCGTCGAGATAATGGCCGATCCGCACGATGTCCTCGGCGCCGTTCGCCTTGGGAACGAGCAGCCCGTCCAGACCCGGCTTCACCACCGCCGCCATGTCGGCGAGCGTCAGCCCGGTGTCGAACGGGTTGACCCGCACGAAAAAGGCCCAGCCACGGGGGCCGGCGTCGTCGAGCAACGCCGCGACGATCGCGCGCGCCGCGTCCTTGCGCGTCGGCGCGACGGCGTCCTCGAGGTCGAGGATCAGCGCGTCGGCGCCGATGTCCCTGGCCTTGGCGAACTTGCGCTCGCTGTCGCCGGGCACGAACAGGAGGGAGCGCAGCCTCATGCCGGGCGCGCGAGCATCAGCGCGGAACGCATCGTCCGGCAGACGATCTCGTCCCTCTGGTTGAGGCCGACATGCTCGAAGGTGACGATCCCCTGGCCGGGGCGCGACCGGCTCGGCCGCAGCGCCTTGACCGTCGTCTCCGCGCGGATCGTGTCGCCCGCGAAGACCGGCTTGGGAAACACCGTGTCGGTCATGCCGAGATTGGCGACCGTGGTGCCGAACGTCGTGTCCTGCACCGACAGGCCGATCACCAGCCCGAGCGTGAAGATCGAGTTCATCAGCGGCCTGCCGAACTCGGTCGTCGCCGCATAGGCGTGGTCGATGTGGATCGCGGCCGGATTATAGGTCAGCGACGAAAACAGCATATTGTCCATGTCGGTCACCGTCCGCCGGATCTCGTGCGCGAAGACGCGCCCGACCTCGAACGCCTCGAAATACAGTCCAGCCAACCGTGCCTCCTAATTCAGACGACCGAGGATCGAGACGGCCGCCACGCTGTTATAGGGCGATCCGCCCAGATTGTGGGTGAGGCCGAGATCGACCGTGCCGCGCTGACGCGCGCCGGCGCGGTCCTGGAGCTGCGTGTAGAGCTCGTAGGCCATGCGCAGTCCGGAGGCGCCGACCGGGTGGCCGAAGCATTTGAGACCGCCGTCGATCTGGCAGGGCAGCTCGCCGCCGCTGTCGTATCTGCCGTCGAGCACGTCGAACAGCGCGCGGCCGTCGTCGGACAGCCCGAGATCCTCCATCGTCACCAGCTCGGTGATCGAGAAACAGTCATGCACCTCGGTCAGCGACAGTTCGGAGCGCGGATCGGCGATGCCCGCCTCGGCATAGGCGCGCCGGGCGGCGACCTGCGTGTTGCGGACCGACGCGCCATCCCACTCGCCATACTGCATCTCCCAGCCATTGCTGGCCGAAAGCTGGATCGCCTTGATCGTCACCGGATTGGCGCGACCCAGCGACCGCGCGATCTCGGGCGTGGTGACGATCGCGCAGGCGGCACCGTCCGACACGCCGCAGCAATCGAACAGGCCGAGCGGATCGGCGATCATCGGCGCGTTGAGGATCCTGTCCATATCGACCGCCTTGCGCAGATGCGCCTTGGCGTTGAGTGCGCCGTTCTGGTGGCTCTTCCACGAGACGTGCGCCATCGCGCGCTTGAGATCCGCGGGCGCGACGCCGTGCCGCGCCGCATAGGCGCCGGCGAGCTGCGCGAAGGTACCCGGCGCCGATCCGTATGGCATCCACAGATCGTTGGCGAGGCCCTTGGTGCGCAGCGGCAGCCCGCCATAGCCGGTGTCCTTGAGCTTCTCGACGCCGAGCGCGAGCGCGATGTCGACCGCACCCGCCGCGACCGCATAGGCGGCGGCGCGCAGCGCCTCGGTGCCCGTCGCGCACATGTTCTCGACGCGCGAGACCGGGATCGTCTGCAGGCGGAGCGCGTGTGCGAGCGGCAACGCGCTGTTGCCGACATTGATGTCGTCGAGCGCGTTGCCGACCCACGCCGCCTCGATCCGGCCGCGGTCGATCCCCGCATCCGCGATCGCCTCGGAAAACGCCTCGACGATCAGATCCTCGGAGCCCTTGTCCCAGCGCTCGCCGAACTCGGTACACCCCATGCCGATGATCGCGACGCGATCCTTGATCCCGGTCGCCATGTCAGGTCTCCAGCGACGGCCGGGCGGCGGGCGCGGCCTTCCAGAAATAGGTGCGGAACCCCCGCCTGCGATTGAGCGACTTGATCCGCAACCGCATCGTCAGCGCGTCGCCGACCTTGAAGCCGTCCGTGTCGGCGTCGACGAGTTCCATCAGTACGCGTGCGCCGTTGTCGAACTGGACCAGGCCGAACCAGAAAGGCGGATCGGGCGTGAAGTTGAGCCGATCGGCGGTCACCGAGACGAGCGTCGCGGGACAATCCGCCAGCCGCACGTCGATCATCGTCTCCGGGCCGCGCGCGTCGGGGCGCACCGGGATGAGGCTCTTCGGAAACTGGACGTTGCCGCCCTCGTCACGGCCGCCGACGAACCCGATCGTGTCGCGGCCGTGCCGCTCGAGCACGGTGCCCTGCGCCTTCTGCTCGGTCTCGGAGCGGACGCCCCAATCGAGATCGATCTCGCCGGTGAGCGAGAGGAAACGCACATAGTCCTGCGTCGCGAGCCCGGTCCGCAGCATCGCGGCGGCGTCCGCGGCGCCGGCGACCGTCCCGACCGTCTCGAACAACAGCGCGTCGCAGCCCGAACCGAACCCCGCGACCAGCACGATGTCGCCGGGCGCGGCGGCGGCGAACGCCAGAGCGAGCGCGTAGAGCGCGTGCGCCGCACCGAGATCGCCCGCCTGCGCGTCGAGCGTGCTGGCATGGTTGGCGGCGGCGACGCCGGTGCGCGTGGCGATATCGCGCCACATCCCGCCGAGCGGCTCGTGGACGGCGGCATGGGCGATCGCGGCGGGTGCGATCCCCGCAGCGTCGCACGCCGCGCGGATCGTCGGCGCGATGATCTCGCGCACCGCGGTTTCCCGCACGAAGCGTTCCTCATAGGCATAGGGCGTGGGCTTGTCGCGCGAGGCGTACATGTCGACCAGATCGTGCGAGAGGCTGGCGTGCCCGATCAGCCGGGCGCCGCCCGCGCCGCCGACCCGCACCGCGACACCGCCATCGCCATAGCTCAGATGCTGTGGGCTCCCGGCGCGCGCGACACGCTTCTCGCCGGCCGCGACAACTGCTTCACCACTTGCCAGCAACGCGCCCAGCAGCGCGGAGACCGCACAGCGCCGCGAACCCGAGACATCGTTCGATCGCGTCGTCGCGGGCAGTCCCATCGCCTCGATCGCCAGGGTCGCGTGCGAACGCTCGTAGAACGGCGCGGACGTCGACGCGAAGACGAGCTGGTCCGGCGCAGGCCCGCCGATCACGCCGCGCGCAGCCTCCACCGCCAGGGTCAGCGCATCCTCGTCCCAACCGGCCACGGCACGGCGCCCGAGCCCCCTGCCGCCCAGCCCGCCGAACCGCAGCGCCCGGGCCGCCGCCGATCGGTCGAGCCGGAGCATGGGGACATAGCCGCCGATCGCCGATACGAATCTGTCAGTCATCCCCAACGCTTCTGTTGTTTTGGCGATGGCTTGTTGACAGCATCCGGTGAACTTGTAAACAGGTTCACAGCCGGAAGCGTCGATGCTCAGTCACGCACCGGGGAGGGGACCGCGACGCCGTGACCACCGATGTTTTTCGCGACGACGTGCTCGCGGGCAAATCGATTCTCGTGACCGGCGGCGGCTCCGGTCTCGGCAAGGAGATCGCCAGGGCGCTCGCCGCCAAGGGGGCGGTCGTGCATATCTGCGGGCGTCGCGCCAACGCGCTCGAGCAGGCCGCCGCCGAGATCGGCGCGTCGGTCCACTGGCACGCCTGCGACATCCGCGATGCCGACCAGGTCGACTCGATGATGGATGCGATCTGGGCGATCGGACCGCTGAGCGGCCTGGTCAACAATGCCGCCGCCAACTTCATTGCACCGACCAAGGATCTCAGCCCGCGCGGCTTCCGGGCGATCACCTCGACCGTGATGGACGGCAGCTTCCACATCACGCTCGCCGCCGGCAAGCGCTGGATCGCGCAAGGCATCCGCGGCGCGGTGGTCAGCAACCTCGTCACCTGGATCTGGACGGGATCGGCGTTCGTCGTGCCATCCGCGATGGCCAAGACCGCGCTCCATGCCATGACGATGTCGCTCGCGGTCGAGTGGGGACGCTACGGCATCCGCCTCAACGCCACCGCGCCGGGCCCCTTCCCGACCGAGAGCGCCTGGGAGAAGCTCAACCCGATACCGGGCGCGAAATCCAGCGCGACCGGCGACGAGACCGTGCCGCTCGGCCGCTACGGCGAGATGGCGGAGCTGCAGAACCTCATCGTCTTCCTGCTCTCGGACGGCTGCGATTATCTGACCGGGCAGACCATCGCGATCGACGGCGGCCAGCATCTCGCGAGTCCGGGCACGTTCGCGGACCTCACCGGCATGACCGACGCCCAGTGGAGCGAAGCCCGCGAGGCGATCAAGCGGTCGACGGAGCGCGACAAGGCCGATCGCGCCGCCCTTACCAGCGAAGGAAAAGCCTCGTGATCGAACGGCGCATCTTCGGCGAAGAGCACGACATGTGGCGCGAGACGGTCCGCCGTTTCGTGGAAAGGGAGATCGTGCCCTTCCACGCGCAGTGGGAGGAGGACGGCATCGTCCCGCGCGCGCTGTGGCTCAAGGCGGGCGAGGCCGGGCTGCTGTGCTGTACCGTGCCCGAGGAATATGGCGGCCTCGGCGCGGACTATCTGTTCGATGTCGTGGTGTTCGAGGAATTGTGGCGCGTCGGTGCCAGCGGCCCCGGTTTCCTGATCCACACCGATCTGGTTGCGACCTACATCATGACCTTCGGCACCGACGAGCAGAAGCGCCAGTGGCTGCCGCGCATGGTCCGCGGCGAGGCGATCGGCTCGCTCGGCATGACCGAGCCCCATGCCGGCAGCGATCTCAAGGCGGTGCGCACGCGCGCGGTGCGCGATCCCGACGCCGCGCCGGGCGACAACGACGCCGATTTCATCATCGACGGCCAGAAGGTGTTCATCTCGAACGGCCAGATGTGCGACATCCTCGTGCTCGCGACCAAGACCGACAGCGAGGCGGGCGCGAACGGCGTGTCGCTGTTCCTCGTCGATGCGACCACGCCCGGGTTCAACCGCGGCCAGAATCTCGAAAAGCTGGGCATGAGGGCGCAGGACACCTCCGAGCTGTTCTTCGACGCGATGCGGGTGCCCGCGTCCGCGATGCTCGGCGCGGAAGGCCAGGGCTTCAAGCTGATGATGACCAAGCTCGCGCAGGAGCGGCTGGCGCAGGCGATCCGCTCGGCGACCGTGATCGAGGAGATGATCCGCTGGACGGTCGACTATACCGCCGAACGCCAGGCGTTCGGCCAGTCGATCGGCGACTTCCAGAACACCCAGTTCGTGCTCGCCGATCTCAAGGCGCGTTCGGTGATGGCGCGGGTCTTCACCGATCGCTGCATCGAGCTGTTCATGGCGGGCGAGCTCGATTCGGTCGATGCCGCGATGGCCAAGATGACGACCGCGGAACTGCACTGCGAAACCGCGGACAAGTGCCTCCAGCTGTTCGGCGGCTGGGGCTATATGTGGGACTATCCGATCTGCCGGGCCTATGCCGATGCCCGCATCGTCAAGATCGCCGGCGGCTCGATCGAGATCATGAAGACGATCATCGGGCGCGACATGTTCAAGGGCAAGCTCAAGCCCCGCAAGGCGGCCTGAGCCGATCATGCCCCCATCCTCCCCATGCTTTTTCGTTGCGCAGTGCAGCGGAATGTCGCGTAGCGGCTGTGCAACGCGCTTGGAACATGGGGATAATCGTGCCCAAGGACCTCAATACCAATCTTCGCTTCGGCTTCCTCATCCACGATGTCTCGCGCCTGCGCCGGATCGTGGTCGATCGTGCGCTCAAGCCGGTCGGGATCACCCGATCGCAATGGTGGGTGCTGGCGTTCCTGTCGCGCCGCGACGGGATGACGCAGACCGCGCTCGCCGCGGATCTCGACATCACCAAGGTCGGCATGGGCGGCCTGATCGAGCGGATGGAGGGATCGGGCTATGTCGAGCGCCGCGCCGACCCGCGCGATGCCCGGATCAAGCGCGTCTATCTGACCTCCAGCGGGGCCAGGTTCGTCAACACGATCCGCGCCAATGTCGGCATGGTCGAGGACGAGATCCTCTCGGACATCTCCGAGGAGGCGATGCAGGTCACCGCCGAGACACTGGTGACGCTCAAGCGCAAGCTGCTCGCGATGTCCGGCGGTGAGTCCGACGACGGCGATTGACAGGAGAACGAAACGTGCAGGGACTTGAAGGCAAGGTCGCGATCGTCACCGGCGGTGGCCAGGGGATCGGGCGGGCATTGACGCTGCGCCTGGCGGCGGAAGGCTGCAAGGTCGCGATCTTCGATCTCAAGCCCGAAGCGGGCGAGGAGACCGCGGGTCTCGCTGGCGGCGCCACCGTCAGGACCTATGCCGTCGACGTCGGCGATCAGAATGCGGTCACGGCCGCGGTCGCCGCGGTCGAGACCTTTCTGGGGGA
>CAZZZX010000099.1:0-8091 GCA_964658585.1 uncultured Novosphingobium sp. | reverse complement strand
GTTGAGCGCGCAGGCGAGCACGCGGACGCGAAGCTCGCCGGCGCCGGGCTCGGGCACCGCGACGTCGTGCATCTCCAGCGTCTCGGGGCCGCCGGGCGCGGTCGAGAGCAGCGCGCGCATCACAGCACCTCGAACAGGCCGGCCGCCCCCATGCCGCCGCCGACGCACATCGTCACCACGACATGCTTCACGCCGCGGCGCCGGCCCTCGATCAGCGCATGGCCGACCATGCGCGCGCCTGACATGCCGTAGGGATGCCCGATCGAGATCGCGCCGCCATCGACGTTGAGCCGGTCCTCGGGAATACCGAGCCGATCGGCGCAGTAGAGCACCTGCACCGCGAACGCCTCGTTCAGCTCCCACAGCCCGATATCGTCGATCCCGAGCCCGAACCGCTCGAGCAGCCGGGGCACCGCGAACACCGGGCCGATGCCCATCTCGTCGGGCTCGGTGCCGGCCACGGCCATGCCGACATAGCGGCCGAGCGGGGTGAGACCGCGCTTCGCCGCGACCTCGGCCTCCATGACGACCGACGCCGAGGCGCCGTCCGAGAGCTGCGAGGCGTTGCCCGCGGTGATGGTACCGCCCTCGATCACGGTCTTGAGCGCGGCGAGGCCCGCGGCGCTGGTATCGGGGCGATTGCCCTCGTCCTTGTCGAGCGTGACCTCGTGCTGCGACGTTTCCCTGGTCGCCTTGTCGGTGACCACCATCGTCGCGGTGACGGGCACGATCTCCTCGTCGAACGCGCCGCGCGCCTGCGCCTGCGCGGTCAGTTGCTGCGAGCGCAGGCCATAGGCGTCCTGCCGCGCACGATCGATGCCGTAGCGCCTGGCGACGACTTCGGCGGTCTGCAGCATCGGCATGTAGATGTCGGGCACCATCGCGACCAGTTCGGGATCGGGAGCGACACGCATCTCGGGGGTCTGCACCATCGAGATCGATTCGACGCCGCCCGCGACGACGACGTCCATCCGGTCGACGATCACCTGCTTGGCCGCGGTGGCGATCGCCATCAGCCCCGAGGCGCACTGGCGATCGAGCGACATGCCCGCCACCGTCACCGGCAGCCCGGCGCGCAGCGCCGCGGTCCGCCCGATGGTGTGCTGGACGCCCTGCTGTAGGGCGGCGCCGATCACGCAATCGTCGATCTCGGCGGGATCGATCCCAGCGCGCTCGACCGCGGCGCGGATCGCATGGCCGGCGAGCGTCGGCGAGGGGGTGGCGTTGAACGCGCCGCGATAGGCGCGGCCGATCGGGGTGCGGGCGGTGGAGACGATCACGGCGTCGCGCATGGCAACAATCCTTTCCGGTTCAGATGAGGTGCTGAAAAAGCCAGCGGGCGGTGAGCGCGGGGCGGCTCTCGCCCGCGATCTCGACCGTCACGTCGAAGCTCTGCTGAATGCGGTCGGCGGCCTTGGGCGTGACCTCCGCCAGCGTCGAGGCGAGGCGGATCTGCGCGCCCGCGCGGACCGGCGCCACGAAGCGGAGATGCTCGATTCCCGCATTGATGCTCATCCGCAGCCCGGGCGGCGCGGGACGCGGCGTCTCGGCCATCATCACCGACATCAGCGACAGCGTGAGGAAGCCGTGCGCGATCGTGCCGCCGAACGGCGTCTGCGCGGCGCGGACCGGATCGACATGGATGAACTGATCGTCGCCGGTCGCCGCGGCGAAGGCGTCGATCGTCGGCTGGTCGATCAGCCGCCAGCCCGAGTGGCGGGTGACGCCGATCTCGGCGGTCATCGCGGCGAGCGCATCGGTCATCCGAACAGCGCCTCGTCGGCGGCGCCGGTGAAATCGTCGTGCGCCGCGACGATCCGGAGCCAGGCCGAAGCCTGGGGCAGCTCGGTCTCGAAGAAGAACCGGCAGGCCGCCGCGACGCCGGTGCGGAGCGGCGACTCGGGCAGGCGCGCGGCATGGACCGCCTGGTCGAGCCACAGCCAGGCGACGACGCCATGGCCGAAGGCGCGCAGGAACAGCGTCGCGTCGTCGAACGCACGCGCCGGATCGGCCTCGCGCAGGCCGGCGATCACGCCGTCGAGTTCATGCCAGAACGCGGTCAGCGCGGCGGCGTGGGCGGGCAAGTCCGTGGCGGCCGCCACGGTCGCGGCGATCCGCGCGTCGAGCAGCGCCAGCGCATGACCGTTGCTCAGCAGGAGCTTGCGGCGCAGCAGGTCGATCGCCTGCACCCCGGTGGTGCCCTCGTGGATCGGATTGAGCCGATTGTCGCGCCACACCTGCTCGACGTCGAAATCGCGGGTGTAGCCATAGCCGCCATGAACCTGGATCGCGAGATCGTTGGCGACCAGCCCGAATTCGGACGGCCAGCTCTTGGCGGCCGGCGTCAGCAGCGCGAGCAGCGTCTCGGCATCGTCGCCGCCCTTGTCGGCCAGCCTGGAGCAATAGAGGCACAGCGCGACCGCGCCCTCGGCATAGACCTTCTGCTGGAGCAGCATCCGCCGCACGTCGGGATGCGCGGCGATCGGCAGCGGTGCGGCGGCGCTGCCCGCGCCCAGCGCACGCCCCTGGATACGCTCGCGCGCATAGCGCACCGCATGGCGATAGCCGCGATAGGCCAGCGCCGCGGCGCCCATGCCGACACCGATCCGCGCCTCGTTCATCATCATGAACATCTGCGCGAGGCCCTGGCCCTCGGCACCGACCCGCCAGCCGATCGCGCCGTCGCGCTCGCCCAGGTTGAGCAGGCAGTTGGCGGTGCCGCGATAGCCCAGCTTGTGGTTGAGACCCGCGACCGCGATGTCGTTGCGCGTGCCGTCCGCCAGGAGCTTGGGGACGATGAACAGCGAGATGCCCTTCGATCCCTCGGGCAGCCCGCCCTCGGGACGCACCACCTTGGCGAGCACGAGATGGACGATGTTCTCGCTCGCGTCCTGGTCGCCGCCCGAGATCCACATTTTGTTGCCGGCGAGCCGGTAGCGTGTGCCCAGTTCGTCCTCGCCGTCAGGGGTCGCGCGGGTCCGCACATCGGCGAGGCTCGATCCGGCCTGCGGCTCGGACAGGCACATGGTGCCGAACCAGCGGCCTTCGATCTGCGGCTGCGCGAACGTCGCGATCTGCGCGGACGAGCCGAACGCCGAGATCAGTCGCGCATTGGCCGCGGTGAGCATCGCATAGGCCGCGGTGGCGATATTGGCCGACGCGAAGATACCGAACACCGCCTGCGCCACCGCCGCGGGCAGGCCGAGCCCGCCCTGCGCCTCGGTGAAGCTCGCGCCGAACAGCCCGAGCTCGCGGAACTGGCGCAGCGCATCGTGGATCGCGGGCAGGATATGGACGCCGTCCGCGTCGAGCCGCGGCTCCTCGATGTCGGACCGGCGATAATGCGGCAGGAAGGCGTCGGTCGCCAGCCGCGTCGCCATGTCGACGATCGCCAGCACGGTCTCGCGATCGGTCACGCCGTCGCGATCGATCTCCAGCCAGTCGAACAGCTGGAACGCGATCAGATCGCGCGAGAGCAGCGGATCGCTCACGCCGGCTCGAGCCCGAGTTCGACATAGCGCGCGAGGTGATGATCCTCGTCGCCGAGCTGATGGTCGATCATCGTCAGCCGCTTGGCATAGTGCGAGAGCGGCAGCTCCCAGGTCATGCCGATGCCGCCATGCAACTGGATCGCCTCCTCCGCGACGATCGTGCCGACCCGGCCGATCGTCATCTTGGCGGCGGACGCGGCGCGTTCGCGCGGAGCACGCGGACCGTCGAGCGCGGCGGCAGCGTTGATCGCGGCCGAACGCGCCTGCTCGATCTCCAGCGCGACCGTCGCCATGCGGTGCTGGAGCGCCTGGAACTTGCCGATCGGCACGCCGAACTGCTTGCGGGTGCGCAGATAGTCGAGCGTCGCCGCCTTGAGCACGTCCATCACGCCGACCGCCTCCCAGGCGAGCGCGACGATACCTGCGGCGACCGCCTCCTCGATCAGCGCGAAGCCGTTCTCGGCGATCAGCGTCGCGGGGGTGGCGGACAGCGCCAGCTCGCCGCCATGGCCGCCGTCGATCAGCGGATAGCCGCGCATCGAGAGACCCGGCGCACCCGGCTCGACGAGGAACAGGGCGATCCCGGCCTCGTCACCCGCATCGCCCGAGATCCGCGCCGAGACGAGGATGTGCGTCGCGGCCTCCAACTGCGGCACCACCGCCTTGGCGCCGGTCAGCGTCCAGTCCTCGCCGGTCCGCGCGGCCCGGGTCTCGATACCGGCGAGATCGTAGCGGCTCTGCGGTTCCTCGTGCGCGAAGGCGAGCACCGCGTTACCCGCGATCACCTCGCCGATCAGCGCCTCGTGCGCCGCCGTCGCCGCGAGCGCGCGGCCCGCCATGACCAGCCCGAGGAACGGCTCGACGACCAGCGCGCGGCCGAGCTGCTCGAACACCGCGCCGATGTCGAAACCGGTACCGCCGAAGCCGCCCGCCGCCTCGCCGAACAGCGCCGCGGGGATGCCGAGCTCGGCGAGCGCCGCCCAATGCTCGGCGGACCAGCCCGCGTCCGATCCGCTGATCGCGTGGCGGGTATCGATCGGGTAGCGCTGCTGGAGATAGCGGGCGAGCGTATCCGCCAGCATCTGCCGGTCTTCGGGGTGGGTGAAATCCATCGTCAGAGCTCCAGGATCGCCTTGGTGATGATCTCGCGCTGGACCTCGTTGGAGCCGCCGAAGATCGAGAGTTTGCGGTTGTTGAAATATTCGGCCGCGACCGGCGCGGCATAGTCGGGGCCGACGGGTTCGCCGTTGAAGCCCTCGTCGAGCGCCTCGGAGACGAAGGGCTGCGCATAGGGGCCGAGCGCGCGCCGCGTCAGGCTGGTGATCTCCTGCCGGATCTCGGTGCCGCGGATCTTGAGCATCGAGCTTTCGGCGACCGGCGCCTGGCCGTGCCCGGCGGCGGCGAGCACACGCAGATTGGTGGTCTTCATGTTCTCCAGGTCGATCTCGACGCGGGCGAGGCGAGCGGCGAAATACGGATCCTCGGTGAGCGGCCGGCCGCCCTTCCTCTGCGTCTTGGCGACATGCGTCAGCCAGTCGAACGCCGCCATCGACGAGCCGACGCCCGCGATGTTGGTACGCTCGTAGGTCAGCAGGAACTTGGCGTAGGTCCAGCCCTTGTTCTCCTCGCCGACCAGGTTGGCGCCGGGGACGCGGACATCGGTGAAGAACACCTCGTTGACCTCGCGCTCGCCGTCGAGCAGCACGATCGGACGGACCTCGACGCCGGGCGACTTCATGTCGATCAGCAGGAAGGAGATGCCGTCCTGCTTCTTGCCCTCAGTCGAGGTGCGGACCAGGCAGAAGATCATGTCGGCGAACTGGCCGAGCGTTGTCCAGGTCTTCTGGCCGTTGACGACATAGTGATCGCCGTCGCGCACCGCGGCGCATTTGAGGCTGGCGAGATCCGAGCCTGCGCCGGGCTCGGAATAGCCCTGGCACCACCAGTCGGTGCCGTCGAGGATGCGCGGCAGCCAATACGCCTTCTGCTCCTCGGAGCCGTATTTCATCAGCACCGGGCCGAGCATCGAGACGCCGAACGGGATGATCCGCGGCGCGTCCGCCAGGGCGGTCTCGACGTCGAAGATGAAGCGCTGCGACACGCTCCAGCCGGGGCCGCCATATTCGACCGGCCAGTGGTTGGCGAACCAGCCACGTTCGTTGAGGGTCGCGTGCCAGCCCACCATGTCCTGCTTGGTCAGCCGCTTGCCGGTGCGGACCTTGTAGGCGAGCGCGGGGGACAGCTTCTCGCGCAGGAAGGAGCGGACCTCCTCGCGAAAGGCTTCCTCCTCGGGGGTGAAGTTCAGATCCATCAGATCAGCCTTTCCAGGATGCCGCGCCAGGCGGACGGGAGCGGGGCGGGGCGACGGCCGTCGCGCCCGACATAGACATGGGTGAAATGGCCCTCGGCGGCGGGTCGATCCGTGCCCGATGCAAAGACGCCGAGATGGTAGGTGACGCTCGAGGTGCCGAGCGCCGCGACCGCCAGCCCGATCTCGACCGTCTGCGGGAAGGCGAGCGGCGCGGCGTAGCGGCAGCCCGTTTCGACGACGAGCCCGATCGGATCGCCGCCTGCGATGTCGAGCAGCCCGGTGTCGATCAGCATCGCGTTCACCGCGGTATCGAACCAGCCGTAATAGACGGTGTTGTTGACGTGGCCGTAGGCGTCGTTGTCGTGCCAGCGCGTCGCGATCGTCGTCCAGCGGCGATAGGCGGTGCGCGGGCGGAGCGGCGCGCGGCTCATCGCGCGGCCCCGCCGGCCGGACACGGCCGATGACGCAAGGCGTCCATCAGCCAGCCAGCGTCCCGCCCGCCGCGGCGCGCTCGACGAGCAGCGTCGACAGCGTGAAATCGGCGCCGAGCCGGTCCTTGTAGCGTTCGAGCCCGGCGAGGACGGTCTCGAGCCCGATCCGGTCCGCCCAGAACATCGGGCCGCCGGTGTGGCGCGGCCAGCCATAGCCATAGACCCACACGACATCGATATCGGAGGCGCGCTGCGCGATCCCCTCCTCGAGGATCTTCGCACCCTCGTTGATCATCGTGTAGAGGGTGCGGACGGTGATTTCCTCGTCGCTGATCTCGCGCGGCGTCGTGCCGTCCTTGATACGGAAATCGTCGACGATCTGCGTCACCACGGGCGACGGCGTCGGCCGGCGGCGCTCGTCGTAATCGTAGAAGCCGGCCTTGGTCTTCTGGCCCCAGCGGCCCTTGGCGCACAGCGCATCCTGCAGGCTCTCGATCCGCTCCGGATCGCGATGCCAGCCGATATCGACGCCGGCGAGATCGGCCATCTGGAACGGCCCCATCGGCATCCCGAAGGCGGTGTGGACGCGATCGACCTGCTCGGGCGTCGCGCCTTCGAGCAGCAGCGCATCGGCATTGCCCTGCCGCGGGATCAGCATCCGGTTGCCGATGAAGCCGTAGCAGACCCCCGAGACGACCGGCACCTTGCCGATCCGGCGCGCCAGATCCATGCCCGTCGCCAGCGCATCGGGCGCGGTCTTGGCGCCGCGGACCACCTCGACCAGCTTCATCACGTTGGCGGGCGAGAAGAAATGCAGGCCGAGCACGTCCTGCGGCCGCGACGTGACCGCGGCGATCTCGTCGATGCTGAGATAGGACGTGTTGGACGCCAGCATCGCGCCGGGCTTCACGATGCCGTCGAGCCGCGCGAAGATCTCCTTCTTCACGTCCATATTCTCGTAGACCGCCTCGATCACCAGATCGCAGTCGGCGAGTGCGGCGAAGTCGAGCGTCGGCGACAGCAGCCCCATCGCGGTCTCGACCTGTTCGGGCTTGATCCGGCCCTTGGCAGCGGTCGCCTCGTAATTCCTGCGCATCGTCCCGGTGCCGCGGTCGAGCGCGTCCTGCGCCATCTCGACGATCGTGACGGGGATGCCCGCCGACAGGAAGTTCATCGAGATGCCGCCGCCCATCGTGCCCGCGCCGATCACGCCGACGCGTTTGATCGGGCGGAGTTGCAGGTCGCGCGGCAGGCCCTCGATCCGCGCGGCGGTCCGCTCGGCGAAGAAGACATGGCGCAGCGCCAGCGACTGCTCGCTCGCGACCAGCGTCTCGAACAGCCGGCGCTCGGTGGCGATGCCCTCGTCGAACGGCTGCTCGGTCGCCGCCCTGACCGCCTCGATGCACGCCAGCGGCGCCTCGAGCGCACCGATCAGCTTCGCATTCTCGGCGGCGAAGCGATCGAACAGGCCGGCGTCGGCGCCGGCGGCGAGGTCGCGGGTCCGCCGCACCGTGCCTAGCGTCCGGGCGTATGCGATCGCATCGGCGGCGAGCGTGTC
Source organism: uncultured Novosphingobium sp. (assembly GCA_964658585.1). GTDB lineage: Bacteria > Pseudomonadota > Alphaproteobacteria > Sphingomonadales > Sphingomonadaceae > Solisphingomonas. The sequence continues at coordinate 300 of CAZZZX010000099.1, read as the reverse complement.
CTCGCCCGCCAGCCTGTCGACCAGCCCGATCGCCTCGGCCTTGGCCGCCGGGATCGGATCGCCCGAGACGATCATGCCGAGCGCCGCCTCGGCGCCGACCAGCCGCGGCAGGCGCTGCGTGCCGCCCGCGCCGGGGATGATGCCGAGCGCGATCTCCGGCTGCCCCACGCGGGCGTCGTCGGCGAGCACCCGGAAGTCGGCGGTGAGCGCGAGTTCGAGCCCGCCGCCGAGCGCGAAGCCGGTGATCGCGGCGACGACCGGCTTGGGCAGCCGGGCGAGCGCGTCGAGGCTGTTCTGCAG
>CAZZZX010000098.1:0-8106 GCA_964658585.1 uncultured Novosphingobium sp. | reverse complement strand
AACACCATCAGCACCGCGATCCAGCCGCCAAGCGATATCCCGCCATTCGGCACTGCCTTCCCGAGGCTCGGATAGAAGCGCGTGATAAGGGCGCAGGGCAAATCGAGAAGCTGCAGCGTCAGTAGTGACCACCCGATCCATCGCAGCCGCCGCACGTTGGCAGTGTCGAACGGATCGCCCGAACGTACGCTCACGATCATCTCGCCGAGCGATCGGAGCAGGGCCAAGATGGCGAACGCCATGATCAGGCCGACTGCCAACAGCAAGCGAACGCCGGTCGTCCGCGCATCAGTATCGGCACTGCTGCCCAGCAGCATGGTCGTGAACCGCCCCGACATGACCGCCGACGCGATCAGGCCACCGCAAATCGCCGCCAAAAACAGTCTGCCCGCGATGGTGGCGACGCGTACAACCGCGAGCGAACCGCTTACCAGCAATCTGTCGTTCCGCATGATCAATCTCCTTATCGAAAATCGATAAGCGGGCGGAGCACCGGCGTCAAACAGATTATCGATATTCAATATGCTTGGTTTAAGTCAGCGGGATGAACCAACGTCCGCTTCCCGGAAGCGCTAATTATGGCCTAAACGGCCAATTATGGTCGAACGTGCCGCGACCACTCAGATCTCCAATTGGCTGCCTAATTCGACGACGCGATTGATCGGCAGGCAGAAGAAGGTCATTGGCTGCTCGGCATTGCGTACCATCGCCGAGAACAGCCGCTCGCGCCAGAGCACCATCCCCGGCTTGCGCGTCGGCACCAAGGTCTGGCGGCTGAGGAAATAGGTCGCACGGCTGTCCACGGCTTCGACAGAAGCGAGAGCGGTGGGGATGTCCGGGCTCTCGAAGAAGCCGTAACGGATCAGAACGCGCGAGACGCCATCGCCGAGATCGGTGTGCTCGACGCGCTTCTCGGCGATGACATAGGGCTCGAACGTGGTCTCAACGGTTACCAGGAGGATCCGCTGGTGGCGCACCTGGTTCGCCTTCAAGTTGTGAAGCAGGGCCGGCGGCGTGCCGTCACGAAGTGACGTCAAGTAGATCGCGGTCGAGGGCACGCGGTGGACGTTGGACGTGCTCTTCAGGAACAGGTCGATCGGCATCGCGTCGGCGGCGATCTTGCCGCCCACCAACTGGCGGCCGCGGTGCCAAGTCGAGAAGATTATCATCAGCACCGCGGCGATCACCACCGGCAGCCAGCCGCCAGCGAGGAATTTGGTCGAGGAGGCGGCGAACAGCCCAAGGTCAAGGCTCAGCAGCACCGCATAGAGCGGCACCGCCCACAGCGGATTCCATTTCCAGATCCGAAAAATGACGTAACCGATCATCAGCGTCGTCAGCACCATCGTCGCGGTCACCGCCAGCCCGAACGCTGCCGCCAGCGCCGTGGACGAGCGGAAGGCGAGCACGATCGCGATCACCGCCACGAACAGCATCGCGTTGACGGTCGGCGCATAGACCTGACCGCGCTCGTCCGCCGAGGTGTGGCGGATCGACAGGCGCGGCAGATAACCGAGCTGCACCGCCTGCTGCGTCACTGAGAAGGCGCCGGAGATGATCGACTGGCTAGCGATCACCGTCGCCGCCGCCGCGAGAAGCAGCATCGGTATGAGTAACGGCTTGGGCGTCATCAGGTAAAAGGGCGACTCAATAGCCTTGGCGTCGCCGAGCACCAGCGCGGACTGGCCGGCGTAACAGAGCAGCAGCGCCGGTAGCGCCAGCAGCAGCCACGCGCGGCTGATCGCGCGCCTGCCGAAATGGCCCATGTCGGCGTAGAGCGCTTCGGCACCGGTGACGGCGAGCACCACTGTGCCGAGCGTCAGGAAGGCGCGGGCCGGATCGTCGAGGAAGAAGGTGACGGCATAGGTGGGGCTGGCGGCGGCGAGCACGGCGGGATGCGCGATGACCTGAGCGCCGCCGAGGACGCCGATTGCTAGAAACCAGACGACCATCACTGGCCCGAACATCACGCCGATGCGGCTGGTACCGAAACGCTGGCTCGCGAACAGCAGCGCAACCAGGATCAGCGTCAGCGGCAGGATCAGGTCACCAAATCGGGGATGGACGAGCTTGAGGCCCTCGACCGCCGACAGGATCGAGATCGCCGGCGTGATGACCGCGTCGCCGTAGAGCAGCGCGGTGGCCGCCAAGGCGGCAAAGCTGATCCAACGCAGAGCCGGCGACCCGGCCGCAACCCGCTGCACGAAGGCGAGCAGCGCGAAGCTGCCGCCTTCGCCGCGATTGTCGGCACGCATCGTCACGAACACATACTTGATCGTGACGACGAGGATCAGCGTCCAGACGAGCAGCGACAGCACGCCCAATACGTGGAAGGCGTCGATCGGCAGCTTGTGCGGGCCGATGAAGCTTTCCTGGAACGCGTAGAGCGGGCTTGTCCCAATATCACCGAACACGATGCCCGTAGCGCCAAGGGACAGTTGCCAGACATTCGAGGGCTTGCTGGTCGTCGAGTTCATTCGCTTAGGCTAAACGCTCTGCATGAAAAGGCGACCCTCGTTGTTGCAAATCGATGCGCGCCGCCGCCGCGAAAGTAGCTCTGGCATCAGCTAGCCGACGGTTCCGATGAACGAGTGTTTGCTTTCGCCGAGCGAATGATAGCGCTGTATGTCGAAGTCTGGGTTTTTTGCTGCCATACGCCGAAAGGATATGACCTTTGCGAGCTTTTACGTCGGCGAACGGTTAAGTTGGTGTAGTTCCGTAAGTTACCCGCCCCTGGGATCTCATGCCAAACGGCGCATCGTGGTAGCCGCCGGCACATCGAACGTCTAATGATGCGGATGCGCTGGCTGCTCATTGTTTCGCTTCTTAGCTTCTCGACGCTCACGACCGCGCAGGCCGTTCAACCGGTCGCTGGGAAGTGACCTCCACCATCGTCGAGCTTGCCGTTCCCGGTGTTCCTGCGTTTCTGCAACGAATGGCGCGAGGTCACTCGAGTGCCGAGCACAAGCTGTTGTCGGCTGGCCAAGAGGTAGAGGTGCTTCTGCAACCGGACCCCAAAGCCAGATGCGTTGTCGACAGTCAGCGAATCGCTAACGGACGCTATGCACAGGCGCTCAGCTGCCCTCAGAAGCAGGGGGAGCCGCTGCGCATCACGCGGTCCGGAACCTACGATTCGTCAGGCTTCTCTGGGCAGGCAACGGTCACAGGGGTGACCTCGAGGGGGGATCTGCGCATCATCCTGAATCAGCGTGCAGGCAGGGTTGCTACCTAAGCTGCCGTGTGAGCAGTCAGGTGGCTTCCGTCCGCGCAAATGAACAATCGGCGGGTTTCGGAGATTGAGTTGTGGGCGCTGGATGGCGAGTTCTGGGTCACCGGAGACGTCATCCGCCAGAGCGCTTCTTTTCCAAGAAGAACCGGAGCATTTCGCGCGAGGCGTTCGGACCAGCAGCGTCGGCGTGTGAGCCCGCCGGGTCGCCGCCGGACCAGACATGGCCGGCACCGGCAACCGTCCATTGTTCGATGAGTACCCTTCCAGCGGTGTCGCGGCTCATTGCTCGCACGTAGTTTCGTCCGCCTGCTTTGCCCGCCTCAACCACTACCTCGACCGGAACGTCCGTCGCGGCCGTTGCCGCTGCCACCAGCTCGCGCGAGTTGGTTTCGTGAACTGTCCCGTCGCGATCGCCGTGAAAGGTTATGAGCGGAACGAAGCCAGAAGCCTTACGGTGCTTGCCGCTAGAGGCAGCGCCTCGCTTCATAGCTGACAAGGCACTCGGCAGATCCCGCGCCGCGCCGCAGGCAAGCCCCGAGTGGACGCCTACGGCCGCGAACAGGTCGGGATAGCCGTCCGCCATGATCGCTGCCGCCGCGCCGCCAGCCGAAAGCCCCGCCACGTAGACGCGCGTGGCATCAGCGCCCTCGGCAGCTATCACGTCCCGCGTCACTCCGGCGATGAGGGCGGGCTCGCCCCGCCCACGCTCCTGATCGCCGGGGCGGAACCAGTTCCAGCATTTTTGCTGATTAGCCGCCTGCGTCTGGCGCGGATAAGCGACGAGGAAGCCAAGCTCATCCGCCAGCCGGTTCATGCCCGTGCCTAGCGCGAAATCCTCGGGCGACTGAGTACAGCCGTGCAGCATAACAACCAGCGGCATGCCAGGCGCGGCGGCTTCGGGCCGGTAGAGCATATACTCGATGCGGCCTGTTGGCCCGACGTGGCGCCGCGCCTCAAAGCGGCCGCCCGGCGGAGACGGCTTTTCCCGACTGGCCCCAAACTTGACCCGCTCGGGCTTGAGGTCAATTACCATACCGCTCGGGTCGTCAACCGGCAGTGAACTTGCCTCGCCACCCAACGTGGCGCGGATCAGCGCCGTCGCGCCTATGAGGTCGCCGGAACGGGTCCGCCGCAGGGCTTCGGCCATCGAGGATTGAAAGGTCATAGGACGTTCTCCGCTTCAGGCGATGCGATCGGCCAGTGCGGCCTTAACTGCGGGGTCGGCGTGGAGCGCGCCCAGGACCGTCAGCGAGCCGATGGCCGCGCGTGCGAGCTCTGGGGTGACATCGGACGCAATCGTGGCAAGGCCGAGCACGCGGATGTCCAGGACCTCGCCGGCGTCGCGCGCCGTCTGGAGATCATGGACCGAAAAGTGGCAGAGCCCGAGCTGAAGCTGGCGGCGCTTGGTGGACGCGCGCGCGGCTTCGCCGTGCCGCTCCAGCTGGTTGCGGATGGCGGTGCGGATGAAGTCGGTGCGGTTGCTGTAGAATCCCTCTCGTACGAGGAGATCTACGTGGCCGAGATCGACATAACCAAGGTTGATCGTGATCTTTTCGCTATCCAGTGCTTTCGTCGCCTGCTGAGGCACATCTCGACTCCACCATCCACTTGGATGGTAAGTAGCGCTTCGACGGCGGATTGCAAGATGCGAGCAGCACCGGCTGGCGCTATTGAACCAACGTGGCGCCTCGAGCCTAAGCGCACAGCGTCGGCAACATTAACTGGATACGATCGCTCCTTCTTGCAAAAAACATGAATGAACGGCCGAAGGTGGGATTTGCTCGAGCGGCACTGGATGACCGGTCTGGGTCTTTGAAACACGAAGAGCGGTTTCTCTAGGGGTGTGAGGCTTAACTAGCCGATCGCCGCATCGATCATGGCACGCCATCCGTGTCGAGCCAGGACGTGATCCGGCGTTCCAGGCTGCGCTGCGAGATCGTCTCTTAAAGCGCTGCCACCGAGCGCGGCCATTCGCGTGTCCGGTTCTCGGATCGCGGTCAGAATCGCGAAGGCTGCGGGGAGGAAGTCCTCCCACACAGCGTCCGTATAGTTGTCGGCGGTGGCGGCTTCCTTGCCGCCGTCGACTGCTAACGCGCGTGCGATCTCCCTCGCTACGCGCTCGATCACGCTGCCGGGCTCGTTCAGAAAGCCGGTGCGCGAAGCGGTATCCACTGGTCGCTTTTGCACTTCCGTCGAGCCGGAGGTCATCGCGAAGGTCCTGCAGTTGGGCGCGACAGATGAAGGACGATGGCCTCCCAGGTCATAGCCGTGTCACCCGATGTCGCCTCTATCTGGCGCTCGGCGATGCCAATGGCGTCGTCGCCGAACCGACCGACGAGTTCAGACGCGAGCGTCGCTATCCTTAGCTGTTGGTTGTCGCCATGATCGTTCATCGCCTGGCAGCTTGGCGCGTGGCAAACTCGGTCTCGGTCTCTTGGAGAGCCCAGGCTTGGTCGGCGTAGCGTTCGGCCATCATGAAGTGCCCGTCTCTCGCGATCGGGTCGAGCGCCACTGCCGAGGTGGCGCGTTCTTCCAGCTCGCGTTGGTGCGCGTACGCGGCATTCTTGATGTCATTGATCATGTCGGGCTCCATTTTGGAGGCGCGTCTCGCAGATGGCGAAACCATCCGGCTTCGCTCTCCGGTCTAGCCGGCTGCCGCCTTCCAGGCCTCTCGAAGCCGCTGGCGGATATGACCCCCGGCAAGGTGTAGATCGACGCGCTCATAACCCTCTCCGGATAGCTGACGCCGGATCGCTTCAAGGCCCCGGTATTGCCCCGTTTGAGCGAGCTCGAGCGCACGTTCGGGGACCGTCATTCGACCATCTCTCGACAGCGGGTGCGACCATCGGACACGGGCGCTCCCGTGCCTTCGATCCGATCGGCATAGCGCTCAGCCATGACGAAATGGATATCGGCTATCATTGGATCCGTAGCCTCTGCGCCAGCTGCCCGCTCCTCGGCTTCACGCCGGGAATAGTAGATAGCGTCGCTCTCCACACTCATGACTCGCTCCTCGCTCGCAACGTTCTCGGATACGACGGCTCGGCCGCCTTTTCATCGAAGCAATTTTAAGCGAACGGCTTGATCAGGCTCGGCAATGCCAATGTCTTACGCACGATTGAACGTCGGTTCCCGGCCGGTTTCCGGTCCGGGTACCGAAGGCAATTCTCCTGTCGACAAGCTGCGCGCTTCATCGCCGGGTCGAATTATAAAATGTCTACGCGCTGACGGAATGTTTGGATCTCGCTGACTTTTTGCAGCGACGGCTAAGCGTCCCAGCTCCGTCAGTATCTCAAGCTTCAGAGATCGCTTTCGAGGCTGATCGCAATGCGTCCGAGCAGCGAGAGAGATTCTCGTATGCGACCCTCTGATTCGCCTGCCTCCTTCGCGACCTCCACCTTCACCTCCTGGGCTGAGCTGACCACGTCGAGCGCCTGCTGGGTCGTCATCGAAGACATCTCGACGAGAGCGTGGAGGATACTCTCGGCCAGCATCAGTGCAGCCTGGCCATGGGCATCCGGCTCCGCTGGCGGTGTTGGTGGGCCGACGGCAGAGTTCTCGTTGGCGCTGTTGGGCATGGTTTCACCTGCTGGTTTCAGGCGGGAGACTTCGCGCCTCTCTGCCGACGGCGCCCGGATCGTATGCCGTCGATGGCTCGGACTAGACCCAGCTCATTCAACGCGCCACAACACTGGTCAATTCCGGCCATCAGCTGCTCACCCCGTGCAGATGCTCGCCGCAGCGCCGGAAAGGCCACAGGTGGCAAACGCGTTCGTCGAGAAGATGCGCGGCTATGCGCCGATAACGGTCGCCGATGTCGCCTTGCTAGAGGCGGCTTGTCGGCACCCCCGCGACTATCCGGCGAACCACGACCTGATCCGCGAAGGCGACGTCCCCGGCCCAGTCTTCGTCGTCTTGAAGGGGTGGGCGTGCCGCTACAAGATCCTCCCAGGCGGCGGTCGGCAGATCATCTCGTTCCTGATGCCCGGGGACTTCTGCGACATGCACGTCGCCGTTCTCGACGCCATGGATCACAGCATCGCGACCCTGACCGAAGCGACGATCGTGACGATCGCGCGCGCGCAAATGGAGGAGTTGGTCGAAGTCCGTCCTGGTCTCGCCAAAGCCTTCTGGTGGACGCAGCTCGTAGACGAGGGGGTCTTGAGAGCCACCATCGTCAGCATGGGGCGTCGATCCAGTCGGGAACGCGTCTCACATCTCCTGTGCGAGCTCTGCTTCCGGATGCGCAATATCGGCATAGCGACCGCAGATACGTTCGTGATGCCGTTCACACAGATCGTGCTTGCCGATGCGGTCGGGCTGACGCCGGTTCACGTCAACCGCATCGTCCGGAAGCTGCGGTCGAGTGGCGCGCTGGAGGTTGGTAGCGGGACGCTTGTTATCGCCGATATTGCTCAGCTCGCCCAGATCGCCGGATTTGACGACAACTATCTCCATCACCGGCTCGGACCCGCACGGGTCTCCTCCAGATAGCTTGGCCGATAAGCCGACGAGAGCAGTAGATAGCTACGCATCTGCATATAGGCGGGTAATCCATGGATAGTCCGCCGCCGCCGCAGGAACGGCTGGCGGGACAGTCGTTTGGGCGGAGAGGCATGCCCGATTGTCTTAACTGCGTTGAGTGGGCGCGTTCGTTAGTCAGATCAATAAGATAGATAAGTCATCGGAGCTCGGCGTTCATTCGTTCATCGCGTGCTGACCGATAGATGATCGTTCACGGGCGCCATTCGCGCGATACCGAGTCGGACCGGTTTAGAGCCGTTCCATCGCATTCGCGTTGTTAGCTGTGAAGGTCCCACTATGAGGTGGCCCCCAAAATGACCTGACAGGGTCTCGCTCTTAGATAAGAGTGAGGC
>CAZZZX010000097.1:0-8141 GCA_964658585.1 uncultured Novosphingobium sp. | reverse complement strand
CGATCAGATTGGGACGGTTGGTCGCGCCGATCACCACCACCGACTGCAGTTCCTCCAGTCCGTCCATTTCGGCGAGGATGGTGTTGACGACGCGCTCGGTCACCGCGGGCTCGCCCAGGCCGCCGCCGCGCGCGGGCACCAGCGAATCGAGCTCGTCGATGAAGATCACGGTCGGCGCGACCTGACGCGCACGCGCGAACAGCCGGGCGATCTGCTGCTCGCTCTCGCCATACCATTTGCTCAAGAGGTCGCTCGACTTGGTGGCGATGAAGTTCGCCTCCGCCTCGCGCGCCACCGCCTTGGCGAGCAGCGTCTTGCCGGTGCCCGGCGGCCCGTAGAGCAGGAAGCCCTTGGCCGGGCGGATGCCGAGCCGGCGGAAGCTGTCGGGGTGCTTGAGCGGCAGCTCGACACCCTCGCGCAGCGTCTCGCGCGCCGCGTCGAGCCCACCGACATCGTCCCAGCTCACATTGGGAACCTGCACCATCACCTCGCGCATCGCGGACGGCTGGACGCGTTTGAGCGCCGCGAGGAAATCCTCGCGCGTCACGACCAGATCGTCGAGCACCTCGGGCGGGATCGTCCGTTCCTCGAGGTTGAGACGCGGCATGATCCGCCGCACCGCCTCGATCGCCGCTTCCCGTGCCAGGGCGGCGAGATCGGCACCGACGAAGCCGTAGGTGGTGCGCGCCAGTTCGTTGAGATCGACCTTGTCGCCGAGCGGCATACCGCGCGTGTGGATGCCGAGCACTTCGCGCCGGCCACGCTCGTCGGGCACGCCGATGATGATCTCGCGGTCGAAACGGCCGGGGCGGCGCAGCGCCTCGTCGATCGCCTCGGGCCGGTTGGTGGCCGCGATGATGACGACGTTGGTCCGCGCCTCGAGCCCGTCCATCAGCGTCAGCAATTGTGCGACGACGCGCTTTTCCGCCTCGCCCTGCACCTGGCCGCGCTTGGGCGCGATCGAGTCGATCTCGTCGATGAAGATGATCGCGGGCGAGGCCTTGGCGGCCTGCTCGAACACGCTGCGCAGCCGCTGCTCGCTCTCGCCATAGGCCGAGCCCATGATCTCGGGGCCGTTGATGATGAAGAACTCGGCATCGCTCTCGTTGGCGACCGCGCGCGCGAGCCGGGTCTTGCCGGTGCCCGGCGGCCCGTGGAGCAGCACGCCCTTGGGTGGCTCGACGCCAAGCCGCTCGAACAGTTCGGGATAGCGCAACGGCAGTTCGACCATCTCGCGGACCTGGTCGATCGTGTCGCCGAGCCCGCCGAGATCGTCATAGGTGACGTCGGCGCGCCGGGCTTCGCGCGGCTCCTCATATTGGGCGCGCAGCTCGACCTCGGTGGTCTGGTCGATATGGACGACGCCCTTGGGCGCCGTCGACACCACGACCAGCCTGATCTCCTGCAGCGCATAGGCCGGACGATTGAGGAACTGGCGGAGCTGCGGCGGCATCTCCTCGGAGGCGAGCCGCTGCTGGCCGGTGGTCGCGACGACGTCGCCCGCGGTGATCGGCTTCATCTGGAAGCTGCGCTTCAGCGCCGCGCCCGATCCCTGGAGGCGCTGGTTCTGCTGCGCCGGCGCGAAGACGACGCGCGTCGCGGGTTTCGACTCGGCCTTGCGGACCTCGACGAACTCGCCGGAACCGACGCCGGCATTGGCGCGCTGCAGCCCGTCGAGCCGCAGGATGTCGAGCCCCTCGTCCTCGGTATAGGGCAGCACCGCGCGTGCCGGCGTGGCGCGCTTGCCGACGATCTCGACGACGTCGCCCTCGACCACGCCGAGCGCCTGCATCGTCGGACGCGGCAGCCGCGCCAGACCGTGCCCGCTATCGTCGGGGCGTGCGCTGGCGACCTGCAGGCGGCGGCTCTGGATGTCGGCTGGGGTTTCGATGTCGGCCATGTCCGCTCCTTGAAGGTCGAGGAGATAGGCGGCGTCCCCCCGATTCGGGAGGTGGCGCGGCCGACAAATCTACCCGGCACAAAAAAAGGCCGACCCGAAGGCCGGCCTGAGGTTTAGGAGAGGATGCCTGAAAGGCACCCTATTTCTGCACCGCATCGAGACATTGTGCAAGTGCGAAGGAAATGACAGCGGTTGCAAAAAGCGCACCCCGAAACGATTCTCGTGCTATGGCCGACCGGACCTTGCACCGCATCCAGATAGCGGCAAGGTTGGTTGCGGTGCACAACCGGCTTCCACGGGTGACGATCGGAGGTGCGGGATGAGACGATTGCCGCCGCTCACCGCCGTCGAGGCGTTCGTACAGGTCGCGCGCCTGGGTTCGGTCAAGGCCGCCGCCGACGAGCTCGCTCTGTCGTCACCCGCGCTCAGTCGCCGGGTGCAGGCGATGGAGCGGTTCGTCGGACGCTCGTTGTTCGCACGCCGCCATCAGTCGATGACGCTGAACGCCGATGGCGAGCAGTTGCTCGGTCGCATCGCCCCCGCGCTCGACGCGCTCGGCGAGGCGATCGAGGAGGTTACCGGCGAGGTCGAGCCGATGCGGATCAAGCTCGGCGTGCTGCCGCTCTATGCGTCGCGCCAGCTTATCCCGCGGCTACCCGAGCTGCGCGCGCGCTACCCGAACCTGCATATCGACATCGATACCGGCGCCAACGGCATCGCGCGGCTCGGCGAGGGGCTCGATGCGGCGATCGTGTTGACCGAGGGCATCGAGCCGCCGCTCTACGGCCGCAAGCTCGGCCATAACCGCGTCGTGGTGGTGGCGAGCAAAGCCTATGCCGAAGGCGCCAGGGCGCTGCGCGAACCCGCCGATCTCGCCCGCGCGACGGTCCTGCTCCACCGCGACATGCCCGAGAATTTCAACCTCTGGCGTGAGGCGGTGGGTCTGCCGACGCTCGAGCCTGCCGCGGTCGACCATTTCGATTCGGGTCAGCTGATGCTCGAATCGGCGGCCGAGGGGCTGGGCGTCGCGCTGATGCTCGACTTCCATTTCGACGGCGCCAACGATCCGCGGCTGGTCAGCCTGTTCGAGCGCGATGTCGAAAGCCCGCTCAGCTACTGGTTCGTCTGCCGCCGCACCGCGCTGACACGGCGCGCGGTGCGGCTGTTCCACGATTGGCTGATCGAGGGCGTCGGCGAACCCGTCTAGAGCCTGTCTGGAAATGCGCGGAAGCGCGCATTTCGCCGCACCGGCTTTTCCAGAAAGACTCAGGCGTCGGCGGCGATCTTCGCCTTGGCGATCTTGCCGGGCGCGCGGGGCGGCTCGCCCTTGGGCAGCGCGTCGACATGGTCCATGCCGTCCACCACCTCGCCCCACACGGTATATTGGCCGTCGAGGAAGGTCGCGTCGTCGAAGCAGATGAAGAACTGGCTGTTGGCCGAATTCGGATCGCTGGTCCGCGCCATCGAGCAGACGCCCCGGACATGCTTCTCCTTGGAGAATTCCGCCTTGAGATTGGGCTTCTTCGATCCCGACATGCCGGTGCCGCTCGGATCGCCGCCCTGCGCCATGAAGCCGGGAATGACGCGATGGAACACGATGCCGTCATAGAAGCCCTCGCGTACCAGCTCCTTGATCCGCTCGACATGGCCGGGCGCGAGATCGGGCCGCAGCGCGATCGTGACATCCCCGCTGTCGAGCGTGAGGATCAGCGTGTTCTCTGGATCGGCCATCGATAGAATCTCCTTGAGTCGGGCGCGGACTTAGGACGCGTCTTGCAACATCGCCACCCCCACGGTCGCCGGGCTTGAGTTGGACGCGCGAATCCGACAGGGCGGCCCGACGGCGTTCGAGGAGGCGAGACGTGAGCGACACCGAGCTGCACGACCGCCCGCCCGAGGAGATCGACGCCGTCGAGCCGCATCACGACGAAGAGAACCGGTTGACCCCGGACTTCGTCGACGCGGTCGTCGAGCGGCTCGAGGAGGGCGACGACGAAGGCGCGCGCGATCTCGTCCGCCCGCTCCACCCCGCTGACATCGCCGACCTGTTCGAGTTCGCCCCCGCCGACCGGCGCGAGGAACTGGCCACCGCGCTCGCCGAGCTGCTCGACGGCGAGGTGCTCGCCGAGATGAACGACTGGGTGCGCGACGCGGTGATGCGCGCGCTCGATCCGGGTCAGGTCGCGGCGCTCGCCACCGAACTCGATACCGACGACGCGGTCGCGATCATCGAGGACATGGACGAGGACGAGCAGCGCGCGGTGCTGCGCGCGCTCGACCCCGACGATCGCGCCGCGATCGAGGAGGCACTGTCCTACCCCGAGGAATCCGCCGGCCGCCTGATGCAGCGCGATCTGGTCGCGGTGCCCGAACATTGGCGGATCGGCGACGTGCTCGACTATCTGCGCTCGAGCGACGGGCTGACCACCGATTTCTGGGAGGTGTTCGTCGTCGACGAGCGCCATCACCCGGTCGGCACCTGCAAGCTCAGCTGGCTGATGCGCACGCCACGCAACATTCCGCTGGGCGACGTCATGCAGCGCGAGCAGAACCTGCTGCCCGTCGACATGGATCAGGAAGAGGTCGCGCTGCTGTTCCAGAAATACGCGCTGATCTCGGCCGCGGTGGTCGACGGGTCGGGGCGGCTGGTCGGTATGATTACCGTCGACGACGTCGTCCACATCATCCAGGAGGAGGCGGGCGAGGACATCCTCGCGCTGTCCGGCGCGGGCGATGGCGACATCAACGAGCCGATCCGCTTCACGGTCCGGACCCGGCTGATCTGGCTGGTCATCAATCTCGGCACCGCGATGATCGCCGCCGCGGTCGTCAACCTGTTCGATGCCGAGATCGCCAAGTTCGCGGTGCTCGCGGCGCTGATGGGGATCGTCTCGGGAATGGGCGGCAATGCCGGCACCCAGACGCTGGCGGTGGTGGTGCGCGCGCTCGCCACCAACCAGCTCACCTCGTCGAACAGCGTGCGGATGATCGTCCGCGAGTTCAGCATCGCGGCGGCCAACGGCACCGTGCTCGGGGCGCTGATCGGTACCGGATCCTATCTGATCTACGGCCGTGCCGATCTCGCCTTCGTGTTCGGCGCGGCGATCCTCATCAACAATCTGATGGCGGGGCTCGCCGGCGTGCTGATCCCGATCGGGCTGGATCGCGCGCGAATCGATCCGGCGGTGTCGTCGGCGGTGTTCGTGACGATGTGTACCGACTGCATGGGCTTCTTCAGCTTCCTGGGGCTCGCCTCGATCTTCCTGAGGTAGTGGACGCGGCACGATCGCGCCCCCATCTGCCGGACGTGCCCCTCCACCTCACCAAGGTCGCGTTCGGCTGCGCGGAGATCGGGACGCTGCGTGATCGCCTGTCGGGGCGTGCCAGCGGCGGCGAGAGCTTCGTCGGTACGCGCTACAAGCCCAAGCGCGCCGACGATCTCGCGGGCGGCTCGCTCTACTGGATCATCAAGCACCGCGTGGTCGCGCGCAGCCCGATCCTCGGCTTCGCCGACGATCCCGACGACAGCCGCCGCATCCGCATCCGCGTCGCCGAGGAGCTGGTGCCGGTCCGCGCGATGCCCAAGCGCGCGCACCAGGGCTGGCGCTATCTCGAACCCGGCGACGCGCCACCCGACCTCGGCGACGGCGAAGCGCAGGGCCTGTCGGCACTCCCCGACGCGATGGCAGCGGAACTGGCGGCGCTCGCGCTGATCTAGTCCGGACCGTCCGCCCACGAGCGAGCGTAGCGCTCCGATGATCGGCTCCGAGCCTAGTACCATGAGCCGCAGACAGGTCAGGTGACGGCCTATGGCCCGACGGAACCAACCCCATCCGGCAGCGCCCAGTCGATCGGCTTCTGCCCGTGCGCTTCGAGGAACGCGTTGGCCCGCGAGAAGTGGCGGCAGCCGAAGAAGCCGGTGCGGGCCGACAGCGGCGAGGGGTGCGCCGCCTCCAGCACGAGGTGGCGGCGGTCCGGCGCGATGTCGCGGACGAACGCGGCCTTCTTCTGCGCATACGCGCCCCACAGCAGGAAGACGACCGGATCGGGCCTGGCGGCGATCGCGGCGATCGCCGCCGCGTCCGCGATGCGAAGCGGCGAGGCCCTGCTCGACGGTCAGCACCGTATTGAGCAGCAGGACGCCCTGCCGCGCCCAGGACTCGAGGAAGCCGTGGCGCGGGCGGGGCACGCCGAGGTCGCTCGCCTGCTCCTTGTAGATGTTGACCAGGCTCGGTGGCGGACGGACGCCCGGGCGGACCGAGAAGCACAGGCCATGCGCCTGGCCCTCGCCATGATAGGGGTCCTGTCCGAGGATCACGACGCGTACCGCGTCCAGCGGCGTCAGCGCGAAGGCGCGGAACCAGCTGTCGCGCGACGGGAAGATGCGCTTGCCCGACGCCGCCTCCGCCGCGAGGAAGGCGTCGAGCGCGGCCATGTAAGGCTGCGCGAATTCGACGGCGAGCGCATCGCGCCAGCCCTCTGGCAGATCGGCGACGCTCAGAACAGGCCATGCCCCAGGGCGAGCCGCGCCAGCCCGACGAGCAGCACGAGCAGGTTGAGGTTGCGCCCGCCGTTGCGGCTCGACAGCACGCCGAAGGCGAGACCGACCACCGCCACCGGCAGCACGCCCCAATACATCCAGCCGAGGAACGGCGTGAAGGCGATCAGCCCCCAGAACAGCGCGACCAGGCCGATCAGGATCGAGATGATGTTCATGGTTGCAATATCGGCAATGGCGGGCCGATTGCCAAGGTTTTGCACCTGCAAGGGCAACCTATTGCGAAGGCTCGCGTTCTCTCCGGACTGCAACGCGGCGTCGCGATCACGCGCGGCCTCGTCGGTTTGCCCCACACGAGCATTCGGAAAGGACACCAACGATGGGCCTGTTCAGCAAGGATATCCAGACGTTCGACGATCTGTTCACGCACCAGCTGCAAGACGTCTATTATGCCGAGCATCAGATCACCAAGGCACTGCCCAAGATGATCGAGAAGGCGACCGCTCCTGAGCTCAAGCAGGGCTTCGAGACCCACCTGCACGAGACCGCGGGCCAGATCGACCGGCTCGAAAAGGTGTTCGGCCTGCTCGGGCTCGAGATCAAGGGCGCGACCTGCCCGGCGATCGAGGGCATCATCAAGGAGGCCAACGAGGTCGCCGGGGAGATTGCCGACAAGGACGTGCTCGATGCCGCACTGATCGCCTCGGCGCAGGCGGTCGAGCATTACGAGATCGCCCGCTACGGCACGCTCGTCGCCTGGGCCAAGCTGCTCGGCCGTGAGGACGCGGCTCGACTGCTCGAGCAGACGCTCGACGAGGAGAAGTCCACCGACGAGAAGCTCAGCGCGCTCAGCGCCGACCGCATCAACCGCCGCGCCGCCGCGGTGCAACCGGCCTGATCCGTCCGCCGTCGCCCCGCCCGCCAAACCGGCGGGCGGGGATTTTCTTGCCCGTCGAAAGAACATATAATGAACAAATGATCGAGTCGGGAGACGGGCGTGGCGGATCGGCGGCTCTATCTGGTGGCGTATCTCGCGCCGGACGTGAGTCGCTTCATCGATGCCAGCGATGCCTTGGCGAGTGCGCGCGCCGCGGTCAGGCCGGTCTCGAGCGCACGCCGTCACCTCACCGTCCTCGATCTCGCGATCACCGGCCTGCCCGAAGCGCTGCTCGTCGCGGCGTTGCGCCTGGTCATGTCGGTCGCGCCGCCGCGCGCGTTTCGCGTGGTGCTCGATTCGTGCGTCGTTCGCGCCGATCGATCGCTGATCGTCGCCAGCGAGCCGATAACCGGATTTCGCCGCTGCCAGCGTGAACTGCTCGCCGCCTTGCGCGGCTACGCGCTCGATTTGCCCGCAACGGATATCGCCGTACGACCGCATCTCACGCTCGGTTACGACCATGCGAGGGATTGCGGGGTGCGGGGGATCGATGGCGTGAGCTGGCTGGTCGACACGCTGACGCTGATCGTGAGCCATCATGGCGACACGCGGCACGAACCGATCGAGCAATGGCGGCTGCCGTCGCAGGTCATCGCATGAGGCTGTTCGTCTACGGCACGCTGCGCCGCGGAAGTCGCCACCCGAACGCGCGCAGGCTGGCCCGCGAGGCCGAGTGGCCGGGGCCGGCGACGGCGGCGGGAAGACTGTGGCGGATCGCCACCTATCCGGGCTTCGATCCGCACGGTCGCGGCCGGGTCGGCGGCGATCTCTACCGGCTGCGCTTGCCCGCCAGCCTGTCCTGGCTC
>CAZZZX010000096.1:0-8179 GCA_964658585.1 uncultured Novosphingobium sp. | reverse complement strand
CCCACGACCGGGCGGACGGCGGCATTGGCGACCGTCGTGAGCGTGCGCTCATATTCCTGCATCTCGGGCAGCACCTGGTGACTGAGCGAGATCGGCACGTCCGGCATCACCTCGCGCGCGATCTCCGCCACCGCCAGCTCGTGCGCGCCATTCAGATAGGCGTTGATCAGGCTCACCGTCAGCGCCTCGATGCCCTGATCGCGCAGGCGTTCGAGCACGGCGCGAATATCACCTGGCTCGACCGGCCGGACCTCGCGGCCCTGGGCATCCATACGCCCGGCGATCTCGACCGTGTCCTCGAGCTTCGCGAGCGGCTCGGGCTTGGGCCAGACGATCCAGCCGGCCAATCCGCCCGGCACGAAGCTCCGTGCGATCTGCATGATCTGGCGGTAGCCCGTGGTCGTGACCAGCCCGACACGCGCGCCCTTGCCCTCCAGCATCGCGTTGGTGGCGACCGTGGTGCCGTGCAGGAAATACTCGATCGATCCATAGTCGATGCCCGATGCACCGCAGATGGCCTGCACGCCGTTCAGGATGCCCTCGGAACTGTCGTGGGGGGTCGACGGAGTCTTGTGGCGCCAGAAGTCACCGTTCGTCTCGTCGAACAGCAGCAGGTCGGTGAACGTCCCGCCAACATCGACGCCCAAACGATAGCCCATGATTTCTTGCTCCTAATCGCTTCGGATCGGCCGAACGGCAGACATGGCGCTCGTCATAGCGGTCATCGGCCTGGTCGGCGCGAAACGACAAGGTGGATAGCCGTCGCGCCCGGATAGCGGGGGTCGTCCCCGGCGCGATTGTCATCGATCGGAGCGATGCCACACGTGCGCGTATCGGTCCCGTCGGAGATAGCGCGCGTGCAAGACACTTCCTATCCGGCGAACGACCGGTCCGCATCGATCGGCGAAGCACTGGTGGCGCTGATTGGCCGCGAGCATGTGCTGACGGACGAGGATCAGCGTATATTCTTCTCCACGGATATCGCGGCCGAAGGGGTGACCGCGGCGGCGGTCGTACGCGCTCCCGACGTTGCGACGCTGAGCAAGGCCGTGCGTCTTTGCTACGACAAGAACCTGCCGATGATCCCGCGCGGCGGCGGCTTCTCGTACACCGGCGGTTACCGTCCGGTCGCCGACGACAGCGTGATCTTCGACCTTCGCGGCCTCGACCGCATTCTCGAGATCAACGAGACCGACATGTACGTCGTCGTCGAGACCGGCTGCACCTGGCAGACGCTCTATGAGGCGCTGAAGGCCAAGGGGCTGCGCACCCCGTATTTCGGACCCATGTCGGGTTACAGCGCGACGATCGGCGGGGCGCTGTCGCAGGGCAGCCTGTTCCTGGGATCGACCCAATATGGCTTCGCTGCGGACGCGGCCCTGGCGCTGGAGATCGTCACCGGCGAAGGAACCATATTGCGGACCGGATCCTGGGCGTCGAGCCCGGAAGCCCCGCCGCATTTTCGCAGCTATGGGCCGGACCTCACCGGCATCTTCCTGGGCGACACCGGCGCGCTGGGCTTCAAGACCAAGGCGGTGCTGCGGCTCATCCCGTTTCCGCCTCACCAGGCCTATGCAAGCTTCGCCTTCGATCAGGAGGCGGCCGCCGTCGCCGCGACCTCGGCGATCGGCCGGGCGAACGTCGCCGCCGAATGCTATTGCTGGGATCCCTATTTCGTCCGCCACATGAGTGCGGGCTCGACCGGGTTTGCCGAAGATCTCAAGTTCCTGCGCGGGGTGGCCACGGCCGGCTCATCCCGCTGGAAGGGCCTCGTCAACGCCGCGAAGGTGGCGACGGCCGGACGACGCGCGTTCGGGGAGGACATCTTCCTCCTCCATGTGACCGCCGACGACGTCAGCGCCGCCGGCGCCGATGCGCGGATCGCCGCCGCTCGCGCGCTGGCGCTCGCGCAAGGTGGCCGCGAGATGCCGCCGAGCGCGCCGATGGCGCTTCGCGGAACGCCGTTCACCAATTTCAACATCCCCGACCGGCGCGTTCCGGAGCGGAACCTGCCGACCAACGGACTGGCAAGCCATAGCCGGATCGGACCGCTGAGTACCGAAGTCCGCGCGCTGATCGATCGTTACGCCCCCGAGTTCGAGCGGGAGAAGATTCGCTGCGGGGTCATCTATTTCGCGGTCGGCACGACGCTCATGACCTGCGAACCGCTGACCTTCTTCGACGATGAACGTCATTTCCAGCATAATCGCATCACCGAGCGCAGCGATGTGTCGGCTCTGTCGGGTCTTTCGAACCCGGTCGCGGCGCAAGTCGCCGGCCGCTTTCGCAAGGAACTGACCGCGATCATGACCGCGCACGGCTGCGGCCACGTCCAGATCGGCAAACATTATCCCTATCGGGAGACGCGCGCCCCGGCGACTTACGCACTGCTTGCCGCGATCAAGCGCGCCCTCGATCCCCGCCAGCTCGTGAATCCCGGTTCGTTGGGACTCGACGGACCGACCGGCTGATCGAACGCCGGGCGCACCCTGCCGCCTCTTGGCGTGAACCGGATTGGCGGCGAAGGTCTCGCTGCGCGTCGCGGGACGGGTTGCATCGGTCGAGGGCATAATCATGGAATTGCAGCAGCTTCGTCACCTCCTGGCCGCCGTCGAGTATGGCAACCTTCTCAAGGCGGCGGAAAACAGCTTCATCTCGCAGTCCGGACTGAGTCGGAGCATCAAGAGTCTCGAGGAGCGGCTGGGCGTCCAGCTGCTGTATCGCAGCGCACGAGGCGTCGAACCCACCGAATATGGTCGCTCGGTGCTTCGCCGGGCCAAGGTCATCCTCAACGAGGTCGACCGGTCGGTGGACGAGGTGCGCGCGATCGAGGAAGCGCGTGTCGGCGAGGTGAGCTTCGGGATCACCCAGAACTATACGGGCTATCTGGTGCCGGATTTGCTCGCCCGTCTCAACCTCGATCGACCGAAGCTGCGTATCCGTGTCGTCGCAGACGGCTTCGTCGAGCTGGTCGAACAGGTGCGGACCGAGGCGATCGACTTCGCCTTCGGCCTCATCGGATCGGTCCGCCGCGACGAGGAGATCGAACTGGAACCGTTGCGTCGGCACCGATCGAAGGTGATCGCCTCGCACCTCCACCCGCTCGCCGCCGTTGGCGCGGCGACGCTGGAAGAGCTTTCGCACGCGCGTTGGGTGATGCTGGCGAGCGAAAGCGTTCAGCGCGGCTTCGCCACCTTCTTCGAAAACCGCGGACTGGCCATGCCGTCACAAGTGGTGCGGGGCAACTCGGTGTCGCTGATCCGCAATCTGGTGGCGCGGATGCCGGTGCTGACGATCCTGCCCGAAGATGTCGTGCGCGACGAGATCGCGCGGGGCGAGGTCCGCACGCTCAGCTGCGAGACGCCTGTCGAACAGACCCGGATCGGCCTCTTCCGGCGGAAGGGCGGCCTGCTCACGCCGCAGGCGAGGTTCGTGCTGGATCTGCTTCGCGCCCAGATCGAACCGGACGGCTGACCCGGATCCCGGGACATGGCGGGTCCGATCGTCACCGGCGGTCCCGAGGACCATCAGGGCCTGGACAACGTCGTCGCGACGAAGCCGGTATGATGAGCCGTCAGATACCGGTCCCGCTCCGGCGCCGAACAGGTCCGGCAGGCCGGCCACGATGCCTGGCTCCTATGCCATCTGCCGACGAGACGCGAGCGCCATAGGCGCTTCGATGGCGTCGCGAAGACGGTCGGGCGCGATTTCGAGCACCGGACCGGTGACGTCCGGCATCTCGATCACCGATGCACCCGGTATCAACGCTGCGGCGACACGCGAGGGCTCCGCCAGATGGCCAGCCGGGTTGGGCACGCGCACCGGCCGGCTTATCGCAGGAAGCAGCGCGGTCGCGTTCCATGCGAACATCGCCTCGTGCGCCCACCAGCCATGCGGCCACGCGGCGAGTTCGTCCACGAAGTTGCCGAACGCGCGTGGCAGCGTGATACCCTGTGCGGTGCCCTGCATCACCAGATAGTCCCAGCGCTCCTCGAACTGGCCGAGGTCATCGGCGAGGCGGTGGCGGCGGGCGAGCTTCGCGTACCACGCATCACGGTCGAGGACCTCGAAATAGGGGATGCCGATCAGCACCAGTGCCTCGACGAGGTCGGGGCGCCGGATCGCGAGGTCGGCGGCGATGTAGGCGCCGGTGTGATAGCCGAGCAGCTCGACGGGGCGATCGCTGCGCTGCTCGATCACCGCGGCCACCGCATCGGCATAGCCGGCGATATCGATCGGCGCGGCAGGTCGATCCGAGCCGCCATAGCCCGGCGCGTCGATGGCGATCAGCTGGCGGGTACCGGCATAGGCGCTCATCAGGGGCGCGAAGCTCCGCGAAGAGTAAGCCGTCGCATGGAGGCAGACGAGCGGCGCGCGTCCCGCGACCGGCGCGGTCTCTCGTACATGGATCTGCCCGAAGGGGCCGTCGACATAGGCTTTGCGGATCGTCGTCATGGAATCACGATCTGGCGGATGGCGCGACCGGCGGCGAGTTCGTCGAGCAGATGGTTGATCTCGCCGAGCGGGCTGACCGAGCTGAGCAGCCGCTCGACAGGCAGCCGTCCGGCGCGCCACAGCGAAATATAGCGCGGGATGTCGCGCGACGGGATCGCCGAGCCCATGTAGCTTCCGATCAGCGTCTTGCCGTCGGCGACCAGCGAGACGGCGGGGATCGACAGCATCTCCGCCGGGTTGGGCAGGCCGACCGTCACGATCCGTCCGCCGCGCCGGGCGAGGCCGTAGGCGTTCGCCAGCACCGCCGCCTTCCCCACCGTCTCGATGACGACATCGGGCTTGCCGCCCAGCGCGGCGACGATCGCGTCCTCGGCGCCCGTCGGTGCGAAGGCCCCGGCCGCGCCCAGTTCGAGCGCGAGGGAACGCTTCTCCGCCACCGGATCGACCACGAACACCGGCTGGCCCCCGGCCGCCAGCGCGCCCAACGTCGCGGCCAGGCCGACGCCGCCGAGACCGTAGATCGCGATGCTCTCGCCCGCTCGCAGGGCGGCGCTGTTGAGCACCGCGCCGACGCCGGTCAGCACAGCGCAGCCGAACAGCGCAGCGATCTCGGCGGGCACGTCGGCCGGTACCTTCACGGCGGAGCGGCGATCGATGACGGCGTGGCTGGCAAAGGCCGAAACGCCGAGATGATGATGGACCGGCCGACCGTCGCAGGTCAGCCTCGATCCGCCGAGCAGCAGTTCACCGACGCCGTTGGCGGTGGCGGCCGGCGCGCAGAGATAGCCTTCGCCGGACAGGCAGGCGGGGCAACGCCCGCAGGCAGGCAGGAACGACAAGACGACGCGGTCGCCGACGGCGATCGTGGCATCCGCCGGATCACCGACCAGTTCGACGATCGCCGCCGCCTCATGGCCCAGCGCCATCGGCATGGGACGCGGACGATCGCCGTTCACGACCGACAGATCCGAATGGCACAGGCCCGCGGCCTCGATGCGGACGAGCAGTTCGCCCGGGCGGGGCGGCGCGAGCTCGATCTCGGTCAGACGCAGCGGCCGCGAGGCATCATAGGGCTGGGTCGCGACGCCGCAGGCATCGAGTAGCGTGGCAGAAATCCTCATCGCATCCTCATCCGGTCACTTCGCCCATTGCCGCTCGAACGCCCAGACCTCTTCGAAGCCGATCAGCGAGCAGAAATGCTTGAAGTCCATCATCGGCAGCTCGGCCGGCGCGCCCTCGCCATCGTCCTTGAGCCGCGTCAGTGCCCGCTCCATCGCCGCCGCGGCGACGAGGCTCGTCATCGCAGGGAAGATCGCACAGGCGTAGCCGATCTCCTCCAGTTGCCGGGCGGTGCGGATCGGGGTGAGCCCGCCATTCGACATGTTGGCGAGCATCGGACGCGATACCGCCGCGCAGGCCCGCTTCATCTCCTCGTCGCTGGTCAGGGCCTCGACGAACAGGATGTCCGCGCCCGCCTCCGCATAGAGATTCGCCCGTGCGATCGCCCCGTCGAGCCCCTCGCTCTGCCGCGCGTCCGTGCGCGCGATGATGATCGTGGACTCAGGATCGCGGCGCGCGGCCGCCGCGACACGGACCTTCTCCGCCATGTCCTCGGCCGGGATCAGCCGCTTGAACGGCGTATGGCCGCACTTCTTGGGGAATTCCTGATCCTCGATCTGGATCGCGGTGACCCCGGCCTCTTCATAGCCTCGCACCGTGTGGTGGACGTTGAGCAGCCCGCCATAGCCGGTGTCGGCGTCCGCGATCACCGCGCCCGTCGATGTCTTGACCAAGGTCGCCATGCGATCCAGCATCTGCGTGAAGCTGGCGATGCCTGCATCGGGCAGTCCCAGCGCCGAGGCGGTCAGCCAATATCCGGTGCCGTAGACGATCTCGAATCCGACCTGGTTGGCGACGACGGCGGCGATCATGTCCTGCAGCCCCGGCGCGACGAAGAAGTGGCGCGCCTCCAGCTTGGCGCGGACGATCGGATCGGACATGACGTTTCCCTATTCCCAGAGCCAGGGCTGGTCGACCCGCTGGCGTGTCTCGAACGCGGCCACCGCGTCCATGTCGCGCGCGAGAATCGCGGCGACCTCGTCCCAGCCGTTGAGCAGCGCCTCGCGCCGCCAGTCGTCGATCCGGAAGGCGATCGCCTCGCCGGTGTCGCGCACGACCTGCCGTCCGGCGAGATCGACGGTGATCGACCGGCCCGCCTCGGCATCCGCGATCAACCTTGCGTGCGCGTCCGCCGGCACGACCACGGGCAGCATGCCGTTGCGCAGGCAATTGCCGTGGAAGATCTCGCCGAAGCTGGTCGAGACGATCGCGCGGATGCCGATGCCGGCCAACGCCCAGGGCGCATGCTCCCGGCTCGACCCGCACCCGAAATTGTCGCCGGCGACGAGGATCTGCGCGCCGGCATAGGCGGGGTCGTCGAACGGCGTCGCCCGCGCCTGCCGCCAGTCGGCGAAGGCGTAGTCGCCCAGTCCCTCCTTGTCGGTGATCAGCAGGAAGCGCGCGGGATAGATGATGTCGGTGTCGATATCGGCGGCCGGCAGCGGGATCGCGCGCGAGGTGACTGCGACGAACGGCGTCATGCGACCGGCGCCAGCGCCCGGACGTCGGCGATGCGACCGGTGACCGCCGCCGCCGCCGCCATCGCCGGGCTCATCAGGTGCGTGCGTGCGCCCGCCCCCTGGCGTCCCTCGAAATTGCGGTTGGAGGTCGATGCGCAGCGTGCGCCTTCCGGCAATCGGTCGTCATTCATGGCGACGCACAGCGAGCAGCCCGCATCCCGCCATTCGAACCCCGCGGCGGCGAACACGCGGTCGAGCCCCTCGGCCTCGGCCGCCGCCCTGACCAGACCGGATCCCGGCACCGCGATCGCCCTCACCCCGGCCGCGACATGGCGCCCGGCAAGCACCCCCGCGGCGGCGCGCAGATCCTCGAGCCGTCCGTTGGTGCACGAACCGATGAAGACGTGGTCGATCGCCACCCCGCCGATTGGCCGACCGGGAGCGAGATCCATGTAAGCGAGCGCCTGGCGGTCCTTCTCGCTGGTCGGCGCAGGGACCGCGGCATCGACGGCGACGACCTGGTCTGGGCTCGTACCCCAGGTGACCTGCGGCGCGAGATCGGCGACATCGAGCACCACCTCGCGATCGAATGTCGCATCGGCGTCGCTCGCCAGCGTCCGCCAATACGCCAGCGCGGCCTCCCATCGCGCCTGCGACGGTGCGCGCGGACGCCCTCTCACCCACGCGAAGGTCGTGTCGTCGGGTGCGACGAGACCGGTGCGCGAACCCGCCTCGATGCTCATGTTGCAGAGCGTCATGCGGCCTTCCATCGACATCGCACGCACCACCGCGCCCTGATATTCGATGGCATGACCGACCGCACCTGCCGCCCCGATCCGCCCGATCAATGCCAGAATGATGTCTTTGGCACCGACGAGGGGTCCGGGGGCGCCGCGAACCGTGACGCGCATCGTCCTGGCGCGCCGCATCCTGAGCACGCGGGTCGCGAGCACGCCCTCGCCCTCGCTCGATCCGATGCCGAAGGCGAGCGCGCCGAATGCGCCGTGGGTGGCGGTGTGGCTGTCGCCGCAGACGAGCGTGATGCCCGGCAGGGTCAGTCCCTGCTCGGGGCCGACGACATGGACGATGCCCTGCCGAAGGTCGTCGAGCGGAAGGAAGGCGATGCCGTGGCGCGCGCAATTGGC
>CAZZZX010000095.1:4278-8307 GCA_964658585.1 uncultured Novosphingobium sp. | reverse complement strand
CGGCGGCGCGGGAGCCGGCGACCGCGAGTCCCTAAACCGCATTCCGCAGGCCGACCAGCGTCGCCGGCGACGTCCGGACCGGTGCTGCGAGAGCCGGATCGCCGTGTGCGTGCAGCATCGGATCGTCGGCGAGGGCAGTAGCCGCGTCGCGGCGGTGGCCGAACGTCCGATCGACGGCTAGGGACGCACGTCATTCCTGGATCCGGAGATCGCCATGAGCCACCCCAGACTGTTCGAGCCGCTCGCCGTCGGTACGCTCTCGCTCGCCAACCGCATCGTGATCGCGCCGATGTGCCAATATTCGGCGGTCGACGGCTGCATGACGGACTGGCACCTCATCCATCTCGGCCATCTCGCGCTGTCGGGCGCGGCGCTGCTGACGATCGAGGCGACCGCGGTGTTGCCCGAAGGGCGGATCAGCCATGGCGATGTCGGGCTGTGGGACGACGCGACCGAGGCGGCGATGGCGGCGGTGATCCGGGGCGTGCGCCGTTGGTCGGCGATGCCGATCGCGATCCAGCTCGCCCATGCCGGGCGCAAGGCGTCGACCGACGTGCCGTGGCAGGGCGGCCGCCAGATCGCGCCCGGCCTCCCGAACGGCTGGCAGACGGTGGCGCCCTCCGCCCACCCGTTCGCGGCGCACGAGAACGCGCCCGTGGCGCTCGATCGTGCGGGCATGGACCGCGTGCGCGACGCGTTCGCCGACAGCGCGCGGCGTGCGGCGCGGCTGGGGCTCGACGCGATCCAGATCCACGCCGCGCACGGCTATCTCGTCCACCAGTTCCTGTCGCCGCTGTCGAACCGGCGCGACGACGATTATGGCGGGTCGCTCGATAACCGGATGCGCTTTCCACTCGAGCTGTTCGATGCGGTCCGCGCCGCGTTTCCGGCGGATCGGCCGGTCACCGTCCGGGTGTCGGGTACCGATTGGGTCGACGGCGGCTGGTCGATCGAAGAAACGGTCGTCTTCGCGCGGGCGCTTGAGGCGCATGGCTGCGCGGCGATCCATGTCTCCAGTGCGGGGCTCGATCCGGCGCAGGCGATCCCGGTCGGGCCGAGCTACCAGGTGCCGCTGGCGCGCGCGGTCAAGCAGGCGGTCGCCGTTCCGGTCGTCGCGGTCGGGCTCATCACCGATTACGACCAGGCGGAGGCGATCGTCGGTACCGGCGATGCCGACATGATCGCGCTGGCCCGCACGATCCTCTACGATCCGCGCTGGCCGTGGCACGCCGCCGCGCATCTCGGCGCCTCGGTGCGCGCGCCCGATCAGTATCTGCGTTCCCAGCCGCGGCAATATCCGTCGCTGTTCGACCTGGGCGGCGGCGCCTAGAAGGGTGTCGTGATCGCGGTGCGGGCGAGGTCGGTATCGTCGACCGTGCGGACCCTGACCGGGATGCCGTCGCGCCAGCGGACCAGCCCCATCGCGGCGAAATCGTCGAGCCAGCCCTGCATCGGCCAGCGTCCCCAGCGGCGCTGGAAGAGCGCGGCGTTGCGCAGGATGTCGTCGAGATGCTGGACCGGCGGCTGGTGCCCGCCATGGTGCTGGTGACAGGCGATCGCGCCGCCGACGAACAGCAGCGGCACCCCTGCCTCGGCGGCGCGGAAACCGAAATCGGTATCCTCCGCGCCATAGCCGGCAAAGGCTTCGTCGAAACCGCCCAATGCCGCGAACCGCGCCGCGCGGATCGCGAAGGCGAGCGACCAGAACAGGCCGGCATCGGGTTCGCGCCGCACCCCCCCCTGCGGGAATGCGCGCACCGGATGCGCGCGGCCACGCGCGAGCAGCGCCGCGTCGGAGCCGTCCGCGCCTTCCTCCGATGGCCCGAGATAGCGGATGTCCGCGCAAAGCAACGCGTCCGCGCGCTCGAGTTCCTCGGCCATCCGCGCGAGACAGGCCGAGAGCGGGATGCAGTCGACATCGAGGAACAGCAGATGCGGCGCGGTCGCCGCCGCCGCGGCGCGATTGCGCGCCGCCGCGAGCGGCAGGCCGCCGACCTCGAAGCGGCGGAGCGTGACCGGAAACCCGGTGTCGGCGATCGTGACCGGCACGTCGCTCATGTCGATGACGATCAGTTCGTGCGGCGACATCGTGCTGCGGCGCAGGCCGTCGACCAATGCGGCCAGATGATCGGCACGGTTCTTGACGATGGTCAGGACGCTGACCGGCGTCATCGTCGCGTCCACAGATCGAGGCGATAGTCCGAGGTGCGCCGTTCGACCGTCGTCTCGATCAGGTCGCCGAATGCCGCGCGAAGCGCCCGAACCGCGCCGTCGCCGCTCTGCGGATAATCGGTGTCGCCGAGCCAATGGACCAGCAGCAGCCGGCCGCCGGGTACGAGCCGCTGCCCGATCAGCGCGGCTGCCGCGACGAGATCGGCATCGCTCCAGTAATAGGCGACCTCGGAGAGGATGACGAGATCGAAACCGGTTTCCGCGGGCGCCTCGCGCGGGAACGCCAGACGATCAAGGCGGACATTGGTCTGGCTGGCGAGCCGCGCCGCCGCCTGCGCGAGCGCGGCACTGCTGATGTCGACCGCGAGCATATCGTCGCACAGGCCGGACAGCCGCTCGCTGAGCACGCCGTGCGCGCAGCCGATCTCCAGCGCGCGGTGATAGCGCCGGTCTGCGATGACCGCGATCGTGGCGTCGAACTTGGCGGCTTCGTAGGCGCTCGATGCCAGTCCCCAGGGATCGGCATCGCCCTGGAAGATGCCGTCGAAATAACCGGCGTCGAGGCTGTCACCGGTCATCGCGCCACCGGTACAGCGTGTCCGTGAGGGTGACGCGCAGCCGCTCGGCAGGCAGACGGAATCCCTCGCCGAAGCGCGACCCGGTCTGGCTGCGATGCGCGGCGAGCGCATGGCGGCGGCGACCGGGCGGGAAGGGCGCGGTGCGGTAGCCTCGCACGGTCGCGCGTTCGAACGCCTCGCCCCAGACGAGATACTCGAACACCGCGACGCCTCGCCGCGAACCCGCCGCGGCATCGCGCGCGAGGCGACAGGCGGCTGCATGGTCGCAATGCGGCTCGTGCCCGGCAGTGACCGCGATCGCATCGATCCGCGCGCGGCGGATCAGCGCCACCAGCCGATCGCGCGCGATATCATATGCCTTCGAAGCGCGCCGGGGCGGCTGCGCGTCGCGCCAGTCGAGATGGAGCGGTGCGATCGACCGGCCGGCGAGGCGACGCAGAGCGAGCCGAGCCTCCGCCCGGCGCGCGTACGCCAGGCGACGCCCGCCGCCGGGGTGCGAGCCGGTGCCGTCGGTCAGATAGGCGACCGCGATCGGCCGGCCGGCGCGCGCGACCTCGGCGATCAGCGCGCCGGCGCCCAGCGTCTCGTCGTCGGGATGCGGCGCGAGCACGAGCCAGCGCGCGGCACGCCACGGCGTCGCCGACAGCGGCGTCACCACAACCGATCCTCCTCCCGCCAGGGATCGCGATCGAGCCAGGCGCGCGCGGCCTCGTCGCGGGCATGATCGGGGCCGCCCTGACGGAGATAGAGCGACAGGTCGCGGATGATCTTGTCGGCGCGCTCGCCGTCGAACGCGCTGCGCGTACCGAGCAGCCGGGCAGCCGCCTCCATCACATCGAGACCCGCGCGCTCGACCACGCCGCGCGTCATCCGCGCGACCGCGACCGCATCGGGCGACGCGTGCGCGAATCGCTCGGCCGCCTCGGCGAGCCAGAAGCCCGCGGTGCGCGTCGCGACGATTGCCTCTGCGAAACGCGCGCGCTGAACGGGTTCGCCCCGCGTGGCGGCATTCATGCCGGCGCGGACCTCGGCGAGAAGTCCCTCGATGCCACCAAGCTGGACCGCGCAGAACCGCCATGCGCCCGCGGTGAAGCGCGGCTCCAGATCATAGTCGCCGGGCTCGCCGAGCAGCATCGTGTCGTCGACCGCGATCCCGTCGAGATCGTAGCGGCCGCTGGCGCTGGCGCGCATCCCGCGAACCCGCCAGCCTGACAGATCCGCGCGAGCGCCGTCGTTCGCCGGCACCACGACCAGCCGGCGGTCGCCGATTGCGGGCTGT
>CAZZZX010000095.1:0-4268 GCA_964658585.1 uncultured Novosphingobium sp. | reverse complement strand
GCGGGACAGCCCGGCATCGATCGCGACGCCGGGCCGCGGCTCGGTCGCCCAGACGCCGAACCAGGCGCCGCGCTCGAGCGCGGTGGCCAGCCAGGCGCGCTGGCCGGCGCTCGCGTACCAGCCGAACAGTGCGAGCGCGTTGACATGGCCCTCGAACAGCCGCCCGATGCTGAGATCGGCGCGGCCGACCCGACGCAGGCTGTCGCGCAGGTCGGCGATGGGGAGGCGCGCCTCCCATCCGGGCGCATAGCGCCGATGGAGTCCGCTCTCGACGAGCAGGCGGAGGCTGTCGGCCGGGAAGTTGGGTGCGGCATCGTAGCGTCGGCCGAGGGCGGCAAGCGCGGCGAACGGATCCGGACCAGGCTCGGCTGAAATCGGTGCGGCAGGCGTCATGACGTCGCCGTGCGCGCCAGCGGGAGACCGTCGGCGATCGCGAGCAGGCGCACGCCTGCCGATCGCGCACCGTCGGGATCGTCCAGCCGCGCCGCGCGCGCCGGGTCGAGCCGCGCCGCCGCCCGCAGCAGGTCGGGCCACGCCGCGCCCGCGGGCCAGCCTGCCGACACGACCGCCGCACCTGTCGCAGCCAGCCGTGCGGCCTTGGCGGTCTGCTCGCCGAACGGCCGGTCCTCGGGCACGCACAGGAATGGCCGGCGCGCGGCGAGGACCGCGCCGACCACGCCGTCGCCCGCCGCGCCCACGACGATGCCGGCGCGCGCGATCTCGGCAGCGGGATCGTCGCTCCATCCGGCGAAGTCGAGATTGCCGGGCATGTCGCCCGGTGCGGCGCAGGGGCCGAGCACGCGCCATCGGTATCCCGGCATCGATCGCGCCGCCGCGGCCCAATGCTCGCCCGTGATCCGCGAGCCACCCCGTCCGGCGACACCGAGCACGAGGCGATCGTCGGGCACTGCGCATGGCGATCGCGGCGCGAGGCCGGGCGCGTAAATCGTCCGAGCTCGCACCCGGTCCGGCACGGTCGGATCGTCGAGATCGGCATGGAAGGGCGCGAGCAGCGCCGCAGCGCCGCGGAAGGCGTCGCGATGCGCGGGATCGTCGCGCCGGCCGCCGAGCCGGACATAGACGGTCGGCACCGACGCCAGCCGCGCCAGCATCGCCACCTCGACCGAGACGTCGACGATCATCAGTGCCGGTCGCGCCCGCGCGATCCACGCGGCGATCCGTGCCACACGCCGGCGGACGCCCTCATGATCGATCGGCGCATAATGCAGCGCCTCGGGTCGCTCGCTTTCGTCGTGGCCGCTGAAACAATCCCCTGGCCGCCGGTCGTCGTCGAGATCGATCGCGGGCACCGCACCCGTCCGCCCGGCAAGCCCGGTGCCGAGCAGCACCGCGCGCCCGTCGAGATGGCGTGCGAGGATGAGCGCACGTTGGCGATGCCCGTCGCCATGATGATGGACATAATAGCCGATCGGCCGCGCGCTCATGCCGGCAGCGCCATGTCGCAGGCCATCGGTGCGAGCACCGCAGCATCGCTCGCCGCGGGTCCACGCGTCCGGCGGCGCCACCGGGCGCGGTCGCGCCAGTGATCGAAGCCCGGCACCAGCGGCGCGCCCGATCGCATCGCCGCCATCGCCGCCGCCATTCCGTCCGGCGCGCGGCCGTCGCTCCGCGGCGAGCAGCGGGTCCACACCGTCTCCGGATGGACCAACCGCCCGCCGGCGAGCTGCGCATTCTCGACCAGCGCGCGATCCTCGCCGGTGGCGAGCAGCGGCACGCCGCCCGCGGCGCGATAGAGCCCGACCGTCATCGCGAGACTGGCGCCGGTGTGGTCGCCATGGCGTGGCGGTGCGTCCCAGGGGCGGGGATCGATCTCGTCCTCGATCGCGCGGACCTCGGCCCAATAGCGGTCGAGCCGGCGGCGGATGTCGCGCTGCGCGGCATCCAGCGGCTCGGCCTCGTCGATCACGATCCGGCCGCCGACGATGCGATCGTCGGCAATCGCGGCGCACACGGCCGCGACCCAGTCGCGCGGCGGCCGGCAATCGGCATCGGTGCTCAGCAGCACGGCATCGTGATCCTCGCCGAGCAGCGCCGCGCCCGCATCCATCGCACAGCGGCGCGCCGAGCCGACATGCGCGAGTTCGGGGGGGAAGGTTCGCTCGAGGACATGCACGTCGAGGCGGCCGGCATGGTCCGCCGCGATCTCGCGCGCGAGCGCGGCCGAGCCGTCGCGGCTGTTGTTGATGCAGAGTGCGACGGGCAGCGGGCCGGGCATGTCCTGTGCGGCCAGCGCGGCGAGGAGGACCGGCAGGCGATCGGCCTCGTCGCGCGCCGGTACGCAGATGCAGACGCGCCGCCTCATGCCGCGCCGGCCATCGCGATCGGCGACGCGATCTCGATCGCGTCGGGCGCGGTCATCTCGCGATAGATCGCTTCATAGGCGTCGACCATCACGTCGGCGTCGCAATGCCGTTCGGCGCGGCGCCGGCACGCCGCGCGATCGAGCGTCATCGCGGTGCGCGCGGCGGCGGCCAGCGCATCAGGATCGTCCGGCGCCGCGAGCACTCCGCAGCTTTCATCGAGCAGTTCGGGCACGCCGCCGCGGCGGAACGCGGCGACCGGCGTGCCGCAGGACAGTGCCTCGGCGACGACGAGGCCATAGGGCTCCTCCCAGCGCGGGCTGCAAAGCGAGGCGCGCGCACCGCCGATCAGCCGTGCCAGCGCGCGATGCTCGAGATGCCCGACATGGATCGCGTTCGCCCCGAGTCGCGGCGCGATCGAGCGTTCGTAGTAATCCGGGTCGGAGACCGGTCCGGCGATGCGCAGCGGCAGCCCCGCGAGGCGCGCGGCATCCATCGCCAGCTCGAGCCCCTTTTCGGGGACGATACGGCCGTACCAGACCAGATAGGCGTCCGGATCGGGCCGGCTGCGATAGGGGAAATGGGTCAGGTCGATGCCGTTCGGGACGATATGGTCGCTGGTGACGACATGCCCCCACATCCGCGCGGTCGCGGCGGAGACCGCGGCGAACCGACCCGCTCCGCTCCGCCCCAGGCGGATACCGCTTTCCAGCCAGCAGAAAGGCGGCGTGTGGAGCGTGGTCAGCATCGGCGTCGCGACGGTCTCCGCCATGCTGACCGGCAGATAATGCAGCGAATTATTGTGGATGACGTCGAAACGCCGGGTCCGCAGCATCGTCATCAGCGTCAGATAGGCGTGGTGTTCGCGGAAGAAGGCGACGTCGTTGGCCTCCGCCGTGCCCGTCGCGAGCAGCGCGGTCTCGTCGCAGATCGCCTCGACGCCCAGCGCCGCGTCGGAATGGAGCGAGGCGAACAGGGTGACGTCGTGGCCCCGTTCGCGAAGCGATCGCGCGAGCATGTGGGTATGCATCTCGAGGCCGCCGGCGAAGGGCTCGCATATGGCGTATTTGAGATGTGCGATCAGCGCGATGCGCATTCCGTTCCCCAACCGGCATCCTCGCACGATGCCAGAGGACTAATGCACAACGCACAGTATTTCCACAATGTTTCTATTGATGTAGATTATGCTTTTAGGGCATCGGTTAGTTCGCGCAACATATCCATTAGGCCGGCGGGGACATGTCGAGCGCGATGGACTGCCCGTCGGCGGACAGGCTTGCTAAAGCGACCGGATGACCGCCCCCGACCATCCTGCCGACGCATCGCCGGAGCCTTTGGCCGTCCCGATGTCGAGAGAGGTCGGCGACGTCCGCCCCGGACATCCGCTGCGCGTCCAGTTGTTCGTCAACCCGCGCGCCGGGTCGTGTCGGCGCAAGCCGATCGCCGCGTTGCGCGCCGCGTTCGAGGCGGCGGGCGCGATCGTCGTTCCGAGCGCGAGCGCACCGGACGCATTGGCCGCGGATGTCGATCATGTCTGCGTCGTCGGCGGCGACGGCACGGTGCGGCATGTCGCCGCGCTGCTGCGCGGGCGCCCCCGCGCGCCGTCGATCAGCGTCTATCCGCTCGGAACGGTCAACCTGCTCGCGCGCGAATGCGGCTATTCGCCCGATCCCGAGGCGTTCGTCCGGCGGGTGACGGCGTGTCCCGCCGGGCGCACGCATCACATCGCCTCGATCGACGACGTGCCAATGCTCACCTGCGCCAGTGTCGGTCCCGACAGTCGCACGATCGACAGGCTTTCGCTGCCGCTGAAACGCCTGGTCGGGCGCGCCGCCTACGGAATCGCGTTCGCCGGGGTGCTGGTGGATTGGCCGCGCCCCGCGCTGCGGGTCGTGTCGGGCGAGCGGGAGATACGCTGCGAGGCGGTCTATGTCGCCAAGGGCCGCT
>CAZZZX010000094.1:0-8323 GCA_964658585.1 uncultured Novosphingobium sp. | reverse complement strand
TCGTCAGCGTCTCGGCGCACACGGCCGCGCGGATGCCGGTCGTGCTCGCCGGCGATTTCGAGGGGTATTGGCGCTCGGGCGGGGCCGGGGTCGCCAAGGCGGGCGCGCGCGCCGGGCTGTTCCACCCTACCACCGGCTATTCGCTGCCCGACGCGATCCGCACCGCCAATCTGGTGGCGGGGATGGACGACTGGGCGGCCGAGCGGCTGCACGATACGCTCCATGCCCATGCGCGCGACACCTGGGCCGCACGCGGCATCTACCGGCTGCTCGACCGGCTGCTGTTCCGTGCCGCCGAGCCCGATTTGCGCTACCGCGTGTTGGAGCGGTTCTACCGGCTCGACGAGGGGCTGATCGAGCGTTTCTATGCGGCGCGCTCGACTCGCTTCGACAAGGCGCGGATACTGGCGGGGCGGCCGCCGGTGCCGATCGGTCGCGCGCTCCTCGCGCTGGCCGGTCGCGGACGACCGCCGGGAGTGGCGTGAACGGTATGAGCAAGGTGGCGGTGATCGGTGCGGGGTTCGGCGGGCTGGCGCTCGCGATCCGGCTGCAGTCGGCGGGGATCGACACCACCCTGATCGAGGCGCGCGACAAGCCCGGCGGCCGCGCCTATGTGTTCGAGCGTCCCACCGAGGCCGGCACCTTCACCTTCGATGCCGGCCCGACCGTCATCACCGATCCCAACTGCCTCGCCGAGCTGTGGCGGCTGTCGGGCCGCGACATCGCCGACGATGTCGAGCTGATGCCGGTCTCGCCCTTCTACCGGCTCTACTGGCCCGACGGGACGAGCTTCGACTATTCCAACGACGACGCCAGCCTCTCTCGCCAGATCGCCGCGCTCAACCCCGAGGACGTGTCGGGCTATCAGCGCTTTCTCGCCTATTCGGGCGAGGTCTATCGCGAGGGCTACGAGAAGCTCGGCCATGTCGCGTTTCTCGACTTCGCCTCGATGGTGAAGGCGGCGCCGGCGCTCATCAAGAACCAGGCATGGCGATCGGTCCATTCGATGGTGTCGAGCTTCGTCAAGGACGAGCATCTGCGCCAGGCGCTGTCGTTCCACACGCTGCTCGTCGGCGGCAATCCGTTCACGACGAGCGCGATCTATGCGCTGATCCACAAGCTGGAGAAGGACGGCGGGGTGTGGTTCCCGCGCGGCGGCACGCACGCGCTGGTCCGCGCGATGGTGACGCAGTTCGAGCGGCTGGGCGGCGTCGTCCGGCTCGGCGATCCGGTGACCGCGATCGATACGCTCGGCGATCGCGTCACCGGGGTGACCTGCGCGAGCGGCTGGTCGGCGAGTTTCGACGCGGTCGCTTCCAACGGCGACGTGATGCACAGCTACGCCAAGCTGCTCGGCCATTCGCAGCGCGGGGTGCGCGCCGCGCGCGCGCTGGCGAAGAAGCGCTATTCGCCGTCGCTGTTCGTCGTCCATTTCGGGGTGCGCGGGACGTTTCCCGGCGTGCCGCACCACAGCATCCTGTTCGGGCCGCGCTACAAGGGGCTGCTGACCGACATCTACGACCACGGCGTGCTGGCCAAGGACTTCTCGCTCTATCTCCACCATCCGACGGTCAGCGATCCCGCGCTCGCGCCCGAGGGCTGCTCGTCCTTCTATGCGCTGGCACCGGTGCCGCATCTCGGCAAGCTGCCGGTCGACTGGTCGGACCTCGGCCCGCTCTACGAGAAGCGAATCCTCGATCATCTCGAGGCGACGGTGATCCCGGGGCTGCGCGAGCGGCTGGTGACGAGCTTCCATTACACCCCGAAGGATTTCGCGACCGATCTGTACGCGCATCTCGGCTCCGCGTTCAGCCTCGAGCCGCTGCTCACCCAGTCCGCCTGGTTCCGCGTCCACAACCGCGACGACCGCATCCCCAATCTCTATTTCGTCGGCGCGGGCACGCATCCCGGCGCGGGTATCCCCGGCGTGGTCGGCTCGGCCAAGGCGACCGCCGCGCTGATGCTCGACGACCTACGACGGGGGTGAGGACCGATCGCATAGCCCGCCGCCGTCCGCTTCGAGCGGCATCGAGCGTATCGCGATGCGACGGTCGAGAATTGTTCCCGACCAGCCCGAACCGAACGCGACGGGGGGCGATCGCCGAACATCCGATGGATGAACCGACAAGATGACCCGCTTCCACCGCCTCGCCGTCTATTGCGGGTCCGCGAGCCCCGCGGATCCGGTCTATGTCGAGTCCGCGAAGGCGGTCGGCCGCATGTTTGCCGAGCGCGGTATCGGGCTCGTCTATGGCGGCGGCCGGCTCGGGCTGATGGGTGCTGTCGCCGACGCCTGCCTCGCCGCCGGCGGCGCCGTGATCGGCGTCATTCCGCAGGCGCTGGTCGATGCCGAGGTCGCGCACCGCGGCCTTACCGAACTCCACGTCGTCGGCACGATGCACGAGCGCAAGCGCGCCTTCACCGATCTGTCGGACGGGTTCGTCACGCTTCCCGGCGGCACCGGCACGATGGACGAACTGTGGGAGGCGCTGAGCTGGGCGCAACTCGGCTATCACGCCAAGCCGGTCGGGCTGCTCAACGTCGCGGGCTTCTACGACGGGCTGCTGGGCTTCGTCGCCAGGATGGCCGAGGTGGGCTTCATCCGCGCGCAGCATCGCGACATCCTGATCGCCGATGCCGACCTCGACGCGCTGCTCGCGCGGATGGCGGCGTTCGCGCCGGTGCGCACGATCGTCGCGATGAAGGCGACGGAGCTTTGAGGGATCGGGCTGCGCTGGTCGCCCATGCCCGCCGGACGATCGCCGCGGGCTCCAAGTCCTTCGCCGCCGCGGCGCGGGTGTTCGATCCGGTCACGCGCGAGCGTGCCGAGCTGCTCTACGTCTGGTGCCGCGCGTGCGACGACATCGCCGACGGGCAGGTGCTCGGCCACGGCATGACGCGGGTCGACGATGCCGCGCGGCGGCTTGCCGGGATGCGCGTCCAGACGAGGCGTGCGCTCGCCGGCGAGGCGACCGGCGATCCGGCGTTCGATGCCCTGGGCCTGGTCGCCGCCGAGACGCGGCTGCCGCATCGCTTCGCGCACGACCTGATCGACGGCTTCGCGCTCGACGCGCAGGACTGGCGGCCGCGCTCCGAGGACGATCTCTGCCGCTACTGCTATCACGTCGCCGGCGCGGTCGGCTGCATGATGGCGGTGGTGATGGGGATCGATCCCGGCGACGCGGACGTGCTCGATCGCGCCTGCGATCTCGGCATCGCCTTCCAGCTCGCCAACATCGCGCGCGATCTGGGCGAGGACGATGCCGCCGGGCGCTGCTATCTGCCGACCGAATGGCTCGCCGAGATCGACGTGCCGCCGGGCGAACCCATGAAGCCGTTCTATCGCCCGCGCCTCGCGATGCTGGCGCGGCGGCTGGCGGAGCGCGCGGCGCGCTACGAGGCGAGCGCGCGGGCGGGGGCGTCGGCACTCTCGTTCCGTTCGGCCTGGGCGGTGCTGGCGGCGGCGGGCATCTATGGCGATATCGCGCGCGAGGTGGCGCGGCGCGGGCCATCGGCGTGGGATCGGCGGGTGACGACGAGCCGGCGCGACAAGCTCGGCTGGATCGCGCGCGCGGGCTGGCAGGCGTCGCGGCGGCACGGCATCGCGCCGGTGTCGCGCGACGGACTGTGGACGCGGCCGCGGGAATGACGTCATTTCGTCATCCGGCGAAGGCCGGGATGACGGCCGGTCGGAGGGCAACCATGATGGCACGACTGCTCGTTCTGCTCCTCGCGCTCCTCGCCGCCCCCGCCGTCGCGCAGGACGCGACGCCGCGCACCGCGATCGTCTCGGCCTTCGCGCCCGAGATGGCGGCGCTCGAGACGGCGGTGGTCGAGCGGCACGAGCAGCAGATCGGGGGGACGCGCTTCGTCACCGGCACCATCGCCGGGCAGCCGGTGGTCTTGTTCCTGTCGGGCATGAGCATGGTCAACGCGGCGATGGCGACGCAGCGCGCGCTCGATCGGTTCGCGGTCTCGCGCATCGTCTTCTCGGGGATCGCGGGCGGGGTCGATCCCGCGCTCGCGGTCGGCGACGTGGTGGTGCCTGATCGCTGGGCGCAATATCTGGAGGCGGTGTTCGCGCGCGCCGACGGGACCGGCTTCGCACCGCCGCCGGGCGCACAGTATCAGGATCTGGCGGTCGGCCATTACGGGATGA
The DNA here is from genome assembly GCA_964658585.1 of uncultured Novosphingobium sp. Classification (GTDB taxonomy): domain Bacteria; phylum Pseudomonadota; class Alphaproteobacteria; order Sphingomonadales; family Sphingomonadaceae; genus Solisphingomonas. The sequence goes on along the minus strand of CAZZZX010000094.1, from coordinate 4,164 downwards.
TCTATCCCCGCGCGGTCGAGGTGCGCCGCGCCGGGAGCGGCGACACGCCCGAGCGCCGGATGTGGTTCGACGCCGATCCGGCGCTGATCGCGCTCGCGCGCAAGGCGGCGGCGGGCGTGACGCTGGCGAGATGCGCGGGCGATCTCTGCCTGCGCGCGCAGCCGCGGATCGTGATCGGCGGCAACGGCGTGTCGGGGCCGGTGTTCGTGGACAATGCCGCGTTCCGCAGCTTCGTCTTCGCCGCCTTCCACGCGCAGGTGCTCGACATGGAGTCCGCCGCGGTGGCGCAGGTCGCCTATGCCGATGCGGTGCCGTTCGTCGCCTTCCGCAGCCTGTCCGATCTCGCCGGCGGCGACCCGGCGATCAACCAGGCGCATGTCTTCTTCCGGCTCGCGTCGGAGAATTCGGCGGCTCTGGTCAGGGCGTTCGTGGCGGCGCTGCCGCCGCCGGTGCGCGTACCCCCGTCCGCCCCCGCCGCGCCAGTTCGGCCTTGAGCGCCGCAGGGTCCGGTGCGACGAGGAAGCCGAAGCTGACGCTGCCCTCCCGCGTCTCGACGACGTGGTGCAGCCGGTGCGCCTGGACGATACGCTTCATGTAGCGCGAGCGCGCGACATGGCGGTGCGGCAGGCGGCGGTGGACGATCCAGTCGTGGAAACCGAAATAGATCGCGCCGTAGCCGGCGATCCCCGCACCGATCCAGATGCAGCCCGGCCACCAGCCGAGATCGACGCCGCCGACCAGCAACAGGATCGACGGGCACGCGAAGATCACCGCATAGAGATCGTTCGCCTCGAACGCGCCGGTGCGCGGGCGGTGATGGCTGGCGTGGAGCACCCAGCCGAAGCCGTGCATCACCCAGCGGTGCATGACATAGGCGAAACCCTCCATCGCCAGGACGGTGAGGACGAACAGGGCGAGGCCGGCGGCAAGGGTCACGCTGTGCGATATAGGGCGGCGGCGGCGGCTGCGCGAGCGTTCAGCAACCGCTCACGCGCGCGGGCGTTAGCGGTCGCGATGCGCCGTGCCCTCGTCCTGCTCCTGCCGCTCGCGGTCGCCGCCTGTTCGGGCCTCTCGCGCGAGGCGCGGATCGAGGCCAAGCTCGAAAAGGCGGGGGTCAAGCCGCACCTCGCGCGCTGTCTCGCGCGCAAGTTCGACGATACGCTCTCCAACGACGAGCTTCGGCGGCTGGGCGATGCGGCGGCGGCGGCGCGCGTCGCCAACCAGGGCGATGGCGGCCATCACCTGTCGATCGGCACGCTCGCCGGCCAGCTCCAGTCGCCCGACGATCAGCATCTCGCCGATGTCGTGTCGCGCGCCGCCTTGGGCTGCGCCATCCTCGGATAACGCCGCCGCGCGGCCTTTACGCGCAAAGGTCTTGGCATTACCGGGTGGCCGTCACACGGGAGTCGGCGGCGCCATGAACATCCATGAATATCAGGCCAAGGAACTGCTCGCGAAGTTCGGCGTCGCGGTGCCGGCCGGTTATGCCGCGCTGTCGGTCGAGGATGCGGTCGCGGCGGCGGGCAGGCTTCCGGGGCCGATGTACGTGGTCAAGGCGCAGATCCATGCGGGCGGGCGCGGCAAGGGCAAGTTCAAGGAACTGCCCGCGGACGCCAAGGGCGGCGTGCGGCTGACCAAGTCGATGGACGAGGTCCGCGCGGCGGCGAACGACATGCTCGGCAACACGCTGGTGACGATCCAGACCGGCGATGCCGGCAAGCAGGTCAACCGGCTCTATGTCACCGACGGCGCCGACATCGACAAGGAATTCTACCTGTCGATGCTGGTCGACCGCAAGACCGGCCGCATCGCGATGGTCGTCTCGACCGAGGGCGGCATGGACATCGAGACGGTCGCGCACGACACGCCCGAGAAGATCCACACCTTCGCGATCGATCCGGCCGAGGGCTTCATGGCGCATCACGGCCGCGCGGTGGCCTTCGCGCTCGGGCTCAAGGGCGATCTCGCCAAGCAGGCGCAGGTGCTCGCCAGGCAGCTCTACGAGGCGTTCCTCTCCACCGACATGGCGATGCTCGAGGTCAACCCGCTGGTCGAGACCAGGGACGGCAAGCTGCTCGTGCTCGACGCCAAGGTCTCCTTCGATTCGAACGCGCTGTTCCGTCACAAGGACATCGTCGAGCTGCGCGACATCACCGAGGAGGATCCGGCAGAGGTCGAGGCGAGCAAGTACGACCTCGCCTATATCAAGCTCGACGGCGATATCGGCTGCATGGTCAACGGCGCGGGCCTGGCGATGGCGACGATGGACATCATCAAGCTCAACGGCATGTTCCCCGCCAACTTCCTCGATGTCGGCGGCGGCGCCACCACCGAGAAGGTGACTGCGGCGTTCAAGATCATCCTCGCCGATCCGGCGGTGAAGGGCATCCTGGTCAACATCTTCGGCGGCATCATGAAGTGCGACATCATCGCCGAGGGCATCATCGCTGCCGCCAAGGAGGTGAATCTCTCGGTGCCGCTCGTCGTCCGGCTCGAGGGCACCAATGTCGAGAAAGGCAAGCAGATCCTCGCGGGCTCGGGCCTGGCGATCGTCCCTGCCGACGATCTCGGCGACGCCGCGCGCAAGATCGTGGCGGAAGTGAAGCAGGCGGCCTGAGGCCGCGCGATTAACGAAGAGGCAGAAACACGATGAAGGTCCTCGTGCCCGTCAAGCGGGTGATCGACTACAATGTCCGTCCGCGCGTCAAGCCCGATGGCTCGGGCGTCGATCTCGCCAACGTCAAGATGTCGATGAACCCGTTCGACGAGATCGCGGTGGAAGAGGCGATCCGGCTGCGCGAGAAGGGTGTCGCGACCGAGATCGTCGCGGTATCGGTCGGGCCTCAAAAGGCGCAGGAGACGCTGCGCACCGCGCTGGCGATGGGCGCGGATCGCGCGATCCTCATCATGACCGACGATGCGGTCGAGCCGCTCGCGGTCGCCAAGCTCCTGAAGGCGGTCGCCGACGAGGAGCAGCCCGGGCTGGTGATCCTCGGCAAGCAGGCGATCGACGACGATTCCAACCAGACCGGGCAGATGCTCGCCGCGCTGATGGGCCGTCCGCAGGGCACCTTCGCGAGCAAGGTCGAGGTCGAGGGCGAGTTCGTCACGGTCACGCGCGAGGTCGATGGCGGGCTCGAGACGGTCAGGCTCGCGATCCCCGCGATCGTCACCACCGATCTACGCCTCAACGAGCCGCGCTACGCCTCGCTGCCCAACATCATGAAGGCCAAGTCCAAGCCGATGGCGAGCAAGACGCCCGCCGATTACGGCGTCGATACCGCGCCGCGGCTCGAGACGGTGACCGTCTCGGAGCCGCCCAAGCGCGTCGCCGGGATCAAGGTCGCCGATGTCGACGAACTCGTCGCCAAGCTGAAGAACATGGGAGTTGCGGCATGAAGACGCTGGTCTGGGTCGAGCACGACAGCGGCAGCGTCAAGGACGCGACGCTCGCCACCGTTACCGCCGCCGCGAAGCTCGGAGAGGTCCATCTCGTCGTCGCCGGCAAGGATGTCGGCGGGGTCGCGGACGTCGCGGCGAAGATCGCGGGCGTCGGCAAGGTCCATGTCATCGACGGCGACGCCTTCGACCATGTCCTGCCCGAGGCGGTCGCGCCCGCGATCGTCGATCTGATGGGGCATCACGACGCGTTCCTCGCGCCCGCCACCGCCAACGGCAAGAACATCGCGCCGCGCGTCGCCGCGCTGCTCGACGTCGCGCAGATCAGCGAGATCCTGACGGTCGAGGGCGAGAAGACCTTCACCCGGCCGATCTATGCCGGCAACGCGATCGCGACCGTCCGGTCGAACGACGCCAAGATGGTCATCACGGTGCGTGCAACCGGTTTCGAGAAGGCGGCGCGCGAGGGCGGCTCGGGTACCGTCGAGGCGGTGTCGGGGCCGTCGGGCGACGGTCTGTCGAGCTTCGTCGGCGCGGAGATCTCCAAGTCCGAGCGGCCCGAGCTGACGTCCGCCAAGATCATCGTCTCGGGCGGCCGCGCGCTGGGCTCCGGCGACAAGTTCCACGAGGTCATCGACCCGCTGGCGGACAAGCTCAAGGCGGCGGTCGGCGCATCGCGCGCCGCGGTCGATGCGGGCTATGCGCCCAACGACTATCAGGTCGGCCAGATCGGCAAGATCGTCGCGCCCGAAGTCTATGTCGCGA
>CAZZZX010000093.1:0-8344 GCA_964658585.1 uncultured Novosphingobium sp. | reverse complement strand
GATGTGGCCACCGACATTCTCGAAGATGATGTCGACGCCGTCCGGCGCGACCGCCTTGATCGCCGCATCGAGCGCCGCCACATCCTTGCCGCGATAATCGATCGCCGCATCAAAACCGTAGCGTTCGATCAGCCGCGCGCATTTCTCGGCCCCTCCGGCGATGCCGATCGCGCGGCATCCCCGAATCCTGGCGATCTGACCGACCAGCGATCCCACGCCGCCGGCCGCCCCCGATACCAGCACGACATCGCCGGCCTTGGGTTCGCACACGTCGAGGAAACCGAAATAGGCGGTCTGGCCGACCGCGCCGAAGAGCGACAGATAGTTGGTGATCTTCGGCACCACGTCCGGATCGATCAGCTGCGTGAAGCTGCCGGCGGTGCCGAGCGAATACTCCTCGATGCCGTTGAGCCCCATGACCCACCGTCCGACCGGAAAGCCGGCATCCCGGCTGGCTTCGACGATACCGATGGTCGACGCGCGCACCGGATCGCCCAATGCGACCGGCGGCATGTAGGACGGCGCGTCGTCGAGCCATCCGCGCATCGCGGGATCCAGCGACGCGTAGTGATTGCGGATCAGGAACTGACCTTCGGCGATATCGGGAAGCGGCTGCGCCTCCAGACGGAAATCGTCGGCGACCGGAATCCCGTCGGGTCGTCTCGCCAGCAGGAATCGTCGATTGCTCGTCATGCCGTTGCCATCCTTGTCGCTCATCGATCGATCCTCACTTCGACACGCCCGTCGCGCTCGCGCGTCGGAAAGGTCGTGATCGGTGCATAGGCTGGCGGCCCCAGCACCCGGCCCGATTGCAGATCGAACCGCGCGCCATGATGCGGGCAGACGATCGAAGCGCCGCGCACCCGGCCGCCATCGAGCGGCAGGTCGGCATGGCTGCACATCCGCTGGACCGCGTAATACTGGCCGTCCTGCGCGCGTGCGACGATCATGCCGACGCCGCCGAGATCGATGCAGCGGGTACCGCCGGGGGGCAGGTCGGCGGCGGTGACGGATTGAAAGTCCTCAACCATGACCGGTTCGGCCAGGACCGACCGGCGCGCCCGGACCCACCGGGAACCCGCGATTGCCGTTTCCGATCGTCTCGAACCGCAAGGCCCGGGACGGGCTCGATCTTTCCGCCATTCTTTCTCCTGTCACCGGCACGACCCTAACGCTGCCGGCGATTGGGGGAAGTTCACAAAAAGAGCAGGCGACGTGTCGCGTGGTCGCGGCGACTGGCACTTTCGCCACTTGAGCGAATCGACGGGTGGCCGATGATCGGTGCGAAGACAGGCGACGAGCCGTCGCGCGGATGAGGGGAGGGCAGTTGACTCGATGACCGATCGACCGTTGCTGCTGGCCGACATGACCGCGCGTGGCGCATCGCGCGCGCCGCATCACATCGCCCTGGTGGCGGGTGACGAGCGGATCGGTTACGCGACGCTGCACGACATGGTCCTGCGCTGTGTCGCCGCGCTCGGCGCGAGCGGTATCGGACGAGGGGATCGGGTCGGGTATCTCGGTCTCAACAGCATCGATTATGTCGTCCTGCTCCAGGCTGCGCTGCGGATCGGCGCGGTGACGGTGGCGCTCAATTGGCGACTGGTCCCCCGCGAAGTCGGCTATATCGTCGGCGACGCGAAGATCGCGCTCCTGGTCAGCGAGGCGGAACGGCTCGAAGCCGTCGGCGATACGGTGCCGATCGTGCTGCTGGTCGACGAGGGGCGTCTCGGTCGACCGCGCTTTCGCGACTGGATCGCGGGGTTCGCACCCGATCCGACCGTTGCCCATCACGCGCCCGACGACGTTGCCGTGCAGCTCTATACCAGCGGCACCACCGGCCATCCCAAGGGCGCGCTGCTGACCCATGGCAGCCTGAGCGCCTCGCTCGACCAGAGCAGGTTGATCGGCGAGCCATGGGCCGCCTGGACCGAGAGCGATGTCTCGCTGGTCGCGATGCCGCAGTTCCATATCGGGGGCACCGCCTGGACGCTCCAGACGCTCAACGCCGGCGGCACCGCGGTCCTTCTCGGCAAGCCCGACATCGCCGACATCATCGACGCGGTGGAAGCCCACGGCGTGACCAAGATGTTCGCGGTGCCGGCGGTCCTGGGCATGATCCTCGTCCATCCGCGTGCCGCCACCGCTGATCTGACCAGCCTTCGCGCGGTGCTCTACGGGGCGTCACCGATACCGCTCGATATCCTCAAGCGATCGATGGCGCTCTTCCCCGGCGCCAGCTTCGTCCAGATGTACGGCTCGACCGAGACCAGCGGGACGATCGTCTATCTGCCGCCGGAGGATCATGCCGTCACCGGAAACGTGCGGATGACCGGCTGCGGCAAGCCGTTCCCCGAGGTCGAGCTCCGTGCGGTCGATTTCGAGGGCCGTGACCTGCCGCCGGGCAAGGTCGGCGAGATCCTCGTCCGTGCGCCGCTGGTGATGCGGGGCTATCACAATCTTCCCGACGCGACCGCAGCGGCTTTCGACGGCGGCTGGTTCCGCACGGGCGACGCCGGCTCGATCGATGCCGACGGCTATCTGTATCTGTTCGATCGGGTGAAGGACATGATCGTGTCCGGCGCCGAGAACATCTATCCGGCCGAGGTGGAAAGCGCGCTCCACGACCATCCAGGCGTGCGCGAATGTGCGGTGATCGGGGTGCCAGATCCACGCTGGGGCGAGGCGGTCAAGGCCATCGTGGTCCGCAACCCGGGTGTCGCTCTCGACGCGGCCGAGTTGATCGCCTTCGCCCGGGCTCGCATCGCGGGCTTCAAGGTGCCCAAGTCGGTCGATTTCGTCGACGCGTTGCCGCGTAATCCGTCGGGCAAGATCCTGAAGAAGGATCTGCGCGCGCCCTATTGGGCCGGAGAAGCGCGTCAGGTGGGCTGAACTGCCACGATCGTCGCCGGATCGAGTGCATGACCGGGATCGTCCCGACCGAAGACGACGGGTGCGTCTCCCGATAGCGCGAGATCGTGCCGCACATCGATCACGCCGACGCGGCGCGCGATCCGCCAGTCTCCGTCCCGGCGCGTGAACGCATCGACATAGCGCCCCGCGATCACCACCTGATAGTCGTGACCGCGGCCGGGGAAGGCCGCATCCAGCGCCGCATCCGCGGGAACGCGGTGGGTCGCCGTGAAATAGGTCTCCGTCCGCGCCTGCGCGCCGTCGATCGTCCGGACGGTCTGGCCGAGCTGGTGATGGGTCATCGGCAGCGGATCGATCATCCGCCGCGCGACATCCACGAAATCGCGCCAGGTGCCGTCGATCGGGCCGAAGCTATAGGTCGCATCGGGGTGGAAGCAGCGCTCCATCAACGACCAGCGGCGGCGGTCGATCGCGTGGCAGTAGAGCGCCAATATCTCGGCGATGGCGAGGCCGGCACCGGCCGTCTCGATCATCGGGCGCGCACACCCGGAACCAGCCCGGCCGTGATCGAGATCGTGTTGTCGACGACGAATTTCTGGCCGCTGACGAAGCGCGACTCGTCCGATGCAAGATAGGTGACGAGATGGGCGATGTCGTCGGGCGTCCCCAATGCATTCGGCGTCGGGACGCCGCCACCGGCTTCGGCCGGCCGCACGCCCGACGCAGCGACCTTGCCCGGCATCGACTGCACCATCGGCGTATCGATACCCGCCGGATGCACCGAATTGCAGCGGATGTTGAGCTGATGCTGTGCGCAGTGCACCGCCACCGCGCGGCTGTAGGACTCGACCGCGCCCTTCGCCGCGCAATAGGCCGCGACATAGGGTTCGCCCTGCACCGAGGCGATCGACGCCATGTTGACGATCGAGCCGCCGCCGCTCGCCGCCATCGCCGGAATTGCATGTTTGCAGCCCCACACCGTGCCGTCGACACTGACCGCCATGATGAAGCGATAGTCCTTCTCGGTCACCGTCTCGGGTGTGCCGACCTCGACGACGCCGGCATTGTTGACGAGGATATCGAGCCGGCCGTGCCTGGCGACGACCTCGGCGATCAGCGCCTGCCAGGCGCTTTCGTCGCGCACGTCGAGCCGCATGAACGTCGCGGCGTCGCCGATCCCGGCGGCGACCGCCTCGCCGCCCGCCACATCGACATCCGCGATCACCACCTGTGCACCTTCGGCAGCGAACAGCCTTGCATCGGCGGCGCCCAGACCCTTCGCCGCGCCGGTGACGATCGCGACCTTACCCTTCAGGCGATCCATGAGGCTACTCCGCTCCCGTCATCAGAACTGCACCGTGCCCTGGATCCCGAACTCTCGCTGTCGGGTCACCGCACCGAAATAGAAGAGGCCGGCATCGAGCACGTTGGTCAGGCGATTGCCCTTGTGGAAGAGATCGTGCGCGTAGCCGGAAAGGCGGAACGATTTGCCGGCATCGGTCTTGTGGATGAATGCCACCGAAAGATCGAATACAGTGTGCGCTGCGATGGTGTCTCGGTGCAAACCCGACGTATCGACAAGAGGCGAGGTCGTGAACTTGTCGAGATAGGAATAATCGACCGTCAGATCGACGCTGTTCGTGTCGCTTAGCGCGTGGAGGAAGTCGAACCCGGTATCGGCCGAGAATTTCGGCGCGTCGCGATAGTTGTGCAACGCCGCGACGTCGATGATCGCGCCCGGATTGGTCAGATCGGGAACGAGGAACTTGAGGTACTTGGCGTCCAGATACCCCCCGGTCGCGTGCAGCGTCAGCTCGTGGACCGGGCGCGCCTCGATCTCGAGCTCGACGCCCTTGGTGCGCGCCGAGGCGGCGTTCTGAACCACGGTCTCGGTCCCGATGCCGCCGGCGGCGGGGCGGAGGATTTCCTCCTGCTTGTTGTCGTAGTTGGCGAGGAAGATCGTCGGATTGAAACGCAGCTTTCCGCCGAAGAAATCGGCCTTCACTCCGGCCTCGTAGCTGTCGACCCGCTCAGGATTGTACGGCCCGATCGCGGCGGCGGTCGTCGCCCGGCCGTTGAACCCGCCCGAACGGAACCCGCGCGACCAGCTTACATAGAGCATGGTGCTGGGGTTCGGTCGGTAATCCAGGATCGCACGGCCGGTGGGATCGCTGAACGTCTTCTTCGCGGCCGCCGAGAACGCGGTCGGCAACGTCTGATCGAGATGGAATTTCTTGGTTTCGGTCGTGTAGCGTCCGCCGACCGTCAGGCGGACCTTGCTGCCGAGCTTGAAGATCGATTCGGCGAACACCGCGTAGGAGTCGAGCGTCTGGCCGGCCGTGAAGGCCTGTGCCGGCGACTCCACGAAATAGGGCGCTCCGTTGGCGGGAAAGACGGGGACCGCGAGATACGCCTCCGCGGTTCGCGCGCCGTTGTAAGGGTAGGGGCGGATGCTGTACTTGGTATGCAGATAGTAAGCGCCGCCGACGATGTCCATCCAGTCGGTGATGTCGCCCTGAAGACGCAGTTCCTGGCTGAACTGCTTATAGTTCTGATCGCGCGCGGTCAGAAACAAGGGCAGGCCGACCCCGGGGACGCCCGTGTAGGACAATGGCGGGGTACCCGTATTTTCCTCGAACAGCTGATCGTTGGTATTACGGTAGCCGGTGATCGAGGTCAGGTTGAAGCTGCCGATCTTGCTATGGATCTCGAGCGAGCTGTCCCATCCGGCAAGATAGCTCTCGAACGGGATGCTGGTGTTGGCAAGTTCGTAATTCTCGCCCTTCTGCTTGAGATAGCCCTGGCTCGCGCAGCCGGTATCGCCGAGGCCGATCGCCATCGTATAATCGCAGATCGTGCCGCCGGCGCCGAAGGGCAGCCCGGTCGGCAGAGTGAGATTGACCGCGGAATCGTAGCGGCTGCGGTCGTGCTGATGTTCCACCGTCGCGAGCGCGGTCGTGACGCCGAAATCGGCGAGAACGCTGCCGCCGAACGAGTAGAAGCGCTGTCCCGGCTCGCGCTTGCCGGTATAGCGGTCGCGTGTTTCGGAATCGCCATAGCGGCGGTCGCCGAACAGCTTGATCGAGAAGATGTCGGCGATCTTCGGCAGGTTGAGGACGGCGTCGGTCTCGAGATTGTTGAAGCTGCTGTAGCGGCTATCGACCTTGAGGCCGAATTCCCCGGTCGGTCGCGTGCGTCGAACGCTGATCGTGCCGCCGATCGTGTTGCGCCCGTAAAGCGTGCCCTGCGGACCGCGCAGCACCTCGATCGATTCGAGATCGTTGAAGTTAAAATTGGCGCCGGTATTGCTGCCGAGGAACACGCCGTCGATCGCGACGCCGATCGCCGGATCGAAGGTCTTCTCCAGATCGGCGAAGCTGACGCCGCGGATCGAGGCGCCGAGCGCCTGACCGGCATAGTTGATCTGGTTGAAATGGACGTTAGGCAGATAAGCCTCGAGTTGGCTGGTCTGGGTTATCACCTGATTCTGGATCGTCGTCGCGGTGAACGCGCTGACCGCGACTGGCGTCGACTGCAGATTCTCCTTCCGGAAGCGTGCGGTGACGACGATGTCGGCGATGCCGCCATTGTCGACCGCTGCGGCGGGCGGCGTTGCCGCGGACGCCGGTGGCTGGGGAGCCTCCGCTCCGGGCGGCTGCGCGACGGCGGACGCCGGATTGCCCGATTGGGCGAGCGCCGCGGTCGCCCATAACGGCGACGTCGACGCCAGCAGCAGACCCATAAGCCTGAGCCCGAAACCGAACCCTCTTGTTTCGGTGATAGCCATATCGACCGCCTCCCCCCAATATTTGATGATGACGCGATGATCGTTGTTCCGCGACGTCACTGGGCCGTCTGCTCCGGGCGGCCTTCTGATCGGCAACCTACCGGGCGCCTTGCAACCAACAACTAATCAAAATGAGGATTACCGAGGCGGTGGCGCTGCCGCAGATAAAGCGGCGGGAGAGCGCATGACGCAGCGACGAGAGACTGACATCGTCGTCATCGGCGCCGGCGCTGCCGGCATGACCGCCGCGCTGGCGGCTGCGGCGTCCGGCGCACGCGTCACGCTGATCGAGAAAACGGACAAGATCGGCGGCACGGCTGCGGTGTCGGGCGGGATCGTCTGGGCGCCGGTCAACGATCATATTCCGGCTGACGATCCGGACGACCGGATGGCGGCACTCGCCTATTTCGGCTCGCTTGCACCCGACGACGGACGGGGCGAGGTGCTCGCGGGCTTTATCGATCATGCCGCGGCCGCGATCAGGTTCCTTGAAGCCGAGACCCGAATCCGGTTCGCGCCGCTTCCCGGCTATCCCGACTATTATGTCGATCGTCCCGGCGCACGCCCGCAAGGCGGCCGGGCGCTGGATAGCGGGCTGTTTCCCTATGCCGATCTCGGCGAGTGGGCCGGGCGCGTCCTCACCGCCGAGCCCTATCCCGTCACCGTCGCCGAAACCCCGTTGGGCGGCGCGTCCTCGGCCCCGGCGGCAGATGTCATCGCCGCGCGCGTCGCGCGCGGCGATCGCGGTTTCGGCCAGGCGCTGGTCGGCGGACTGCTGGAGGCGTGTCTGGCGGCGGACATCGATATCCGCCTCGGTGCGTCAGCGAAGGAAATCGTCAAGCATGACGGGCGCGTCATCGGCGTTCGCGTCGCCGACGGGGCGGGCGAGACGATCACGGCGGCATCGCGCGGCGTCATTCTGGCGACCGGCGGATTCGAGTGGAATGCCGATCTGGCGCGGACCTTCCTGCGCGGGCCGATCGCGCATCCTGCCTCCCCGCCGAGCAATACCGGCGACGGCCTGACGCTCGCCATGGCGGCCGGCGCGGCGCTCGGCAACATGACAAGCGCCTGGTGGTGCCCGACCTTGCTGACCGACCAGTGCTGGGCCGGGGGCGCGCCACGCGCGACGCCCGTGCTGATCGAGCGCACGCTGCCGGGCAGCCTCATCGTCAACGCCAGCGGACGGCGCTTCTGCAACGAGGCGGTCAACTATTCCGCGATCGCCGGGGCGTTCCACGCCTTCGATCCCAATCGCTACGACTATCCCAACATGCCCGCGTGGCTGCTGTTCGATCATGGCTACAAGTCGCGCTATGCGGTCGCATCCGCACCGCCCGGTCCCGATGTGCCGGACTGGATGATCGGAGCGCCGACGATCGCGGCACTCGCCGGGGCGCTCGACCTGCCGGATGCCGCGCTGACGGCGACGATCGAACGGTTCAACACCGACGCCGCACATGGGGTGGATCGAGATTTCCAGCGGGGTGTGAGCCCCTATGACCGCTTCTATGGCGACCGCTCGCGCGATGGCGCATTCGCGACCCTCGGGCCGCTCGCGAGCCCGCCTTATTATGCGGTGCCGCTCCATCTCGGTGTGCTCGGCACCAACGGCGGCGCGCGCACCGATGCGCGCGGCCGGGTGCTCGACCACGCCGGCGCGGTCATCGCCGGGCTCTATGC
>CAZZZX010000092.1:0-8413 GCA_964658585.1 uncultured Novosphingobium sp. | reverse complement strand
TGATGCACTGGGCGCAGGCGCCGGGCGGCCGCGAATCGCATCCGCGCGAGGAGCATCTGCTGCCGCTGATGATCGCGGCGGGTGCGGGAGCGGACGCGCCGGGATCGAAGCCGTTCGCCGACAATGTGATGATGGCGGATCTGTCGGCGTTCAAGTTCGGCTAGCGACGGCGTCGTCCCGGCGAGTGCCGGGCCGTGCTACTCCGCCGCGATCGCGTGGGATGGCGCACCCGTCTCGTGCGCCCAGCCCTTGCGGTAGCGGTCGACCAGCCAGAGGTTGAACTGGCGTTGCGCGCCCTCCTGCCACGAATAGCGGCCGCGCGGCGCGTAGCGCGACTTGAGCCCGGTCTGCACGCCGAGATCGACATGCAGATCCTGCGCGACGATCTCGCGCACCGCATCCTCGTTCATCCGCATCAGATGCTCGAACAGCGGATCGGCGAGCGCCGCCTTCGTCACCAGTGCCCCCATCGTCAGGGCATGGCGGTCGGCGGCCTGTGCGTCGAGGATCAGATAGAGCACCATGTCGGTGGTGACGACCATCGACAGGCTGGGCGGCAGGTTGACGAACAGCACGCGGTGACGCTCCGCGTCGGTGAGCGCGGGAAAGACCGGGAAGACCGCCTTCAACGTCGCGTTGAAGCTGGCGTCCGGGTGGGTCGAGCCGTTGAGCCGGTAATAGCCCGCGGTATCGGCGGGAAGCTCCGGGAAGCTCGCGAGCGCGCTCGGCACGATATCGTGGAGCGGGCCCGAATGGAGCCGGTTGGCGTGGTAGCCGTCGTTGTTGTTCTCGAACATCACCTTCCAGTTCCACTGGTAGACGTTCGCATCGCCCGGCCGCGGCCCGACCAGATCGGCGATCCCGTAATTCGCCATCACCCCTTCCAGCGCGGCCAGCCGCGGCGCGAGCGCGGGCGCGTCGGGATCGAAGTTGACGAAGACGAAGCCCTGCCAGGTCTCGATCCTGAGCTTGGGCAGGCCGTGGTTCGCCTTGTCGAAATCGCAGGTCCTGCTCATCGCGGGCGCGCCGACCAGCGTGCCGTCGAGCGCGTAGCTCCAGTGATGATAGGGACAGACGAAGCCGCGCGCATTGCCCTTGCCTTCCGCGACCAGCATCGCGCGGTGCTGGCATACCGCGGACATCGCGTGCAGCGTGCCGTCGAGCGCGCGCGCGACGATGATCGGCTCGCCCGAATGGCTGAAGGTGTAATAGTCGCCGGCGTTCGCCGCCCAGTCGACGCGGCCGACGCAAAGCCACTCGCGAAAGAAGATTGCCTCCTTTTCGAACGCGAAGAAATCCTGGTCGACATAGCAGGCCGGCGGCAGCGAATCGGCCGCTTCGACCGCGCGGACCGAACTCTCGAAACTGTCGAAGAAGGCATCGGTGAGCACGGTCATGACAGGCTGCTCCAGCACGTTCAGAGGATGAGGGCGACGGCGCGGACCGGGCAGCCGGTGGCGCCGACCACCTTGATGGGAAGCGCGAGGATCAGGAAGCTCTCGCCGACCAGAGCCTCCAGCCGGGTGAGCTGCTGCACCATGCAGACATTGTTGGAGAGCCAGATCTGGTGGGTCGGGTCCCACCATTCGTCGGGATCGTCCATGCCGATCAGATCGGTGGCGAACATCGTCATGCCGCGATCGACCAGCCATTGCGCGGTCTCGGTCGGGATATGCGGGCGGTTGCGGCCCATGTCGGCCTGGCCCCACACCTTGTCGACCCCGGTCCAGCAGACCGTCGCGGTGTCGCCCGAGATGCGGGCGCCGGCCTTGATCTCCGCCGCCTCGAAATCGGCGATCGTCACGGCCTCGCCCGCCCGCTTGTGGGTGAGATCGAGCAGCAGGCCGGGCAGGATCAGCCGCTCCAGCGGCATCTCGTCGATCGACTGGCCCGGCTCGTGGAAGTGACGCGGCGCGTCGAGATGCGTGCCGCAATGCTCCGGGAACAGCATCATGTGCGTTTCGTACGACGCCTTGCCGCCGGTCATCATCGCGGTGCGCCTGAAATTGTCCATCAGCGGAAAGCTGACCGCCCAGCCGCCGCCGTTGCGCATCCCCTCGGTCATCGGGTGGCTGAGATCGACGATCCGGCGAAAGGGCAGCTGCATGGCGCCCTTGTGCGCCGGGCGCGGCGTACCGGCTTGGCGCGATGCGAACACTCTCTTGTCGGCGCCGGGCTTGCGCGCGGGGCGTCGCCTGATAGTCTGAGCCGCAGGAGGGCGATGTCGGGCGTCACAGGGGATCTGTCGATGTCGATGACTGCTCTAAGCGCCGAAAAGCTGCCCGACTGGCGGGCGGCGCTCACCGATTTCGCACTGTCGCCCGGGATCGCGGGCGGAGACCGCGATTTCCATGGCCGCGTCGAGCGCTTCCGCTCGCCGCGCGGGATCAGCTTCTCGATCCTCGAATCGGGGCCCCAGCTGCTGTCGCCGATGGAGGGGCGCCGCGACGAGATCTTCTGGCTGTCGATGGCGCTCGACGGCGAGTCGACGCTGGTCGGCGCCGGTGCCGAGCCCGCGCCGCTGGCACCCGGCGACATCCTCTACGGCAAGCGCGGGGCGGCGGGCGCGCTCGACATCCTCACGCCGTTCCGCATGGCGATGGTCAACATGCCGACCGCGCTGCTCGCGCAGAACTCTTTGGTGCCGCTGCCGACGCGCATCGTCCATCTGCGCGGCCGCTCGGGCACCAGCCGCGTGCTCGGCGCGATGCTGACCGCGGTCGCCGAGTGCATCGACCAGCTCGACGACGGCGGCTCGTTCGCGATCGAGGGCGCGCTGGTCCAGCTCGTCGTCAGCACGCTGTTCGACGATACCGGGCTGGTGCCGCTCGGCGGACTCGCTTCGACGCGCGCCGCGACGCTGCGGCGGATCTGGCAGAGCGTCGAGCAGCGGCTGGCGGACAGCGGCCTGGCGCTGGCGGAGATCGCCGCGGAGCATCGCCTGTCGACCCGTTACGTCCAGCAATTGTTCGAGGAGAGCGGCCAGACCTTTCGCGGCTATGTCCGCGCACGGCGGCTGGAGAAGTGCCGCGAGGCGCTGGCCGATGCGCTCAACGCCAACGTCTCGATCACCGAGATCTGCCTGCACTGGGGATTCGGCGACAGCGCCTCGTTCAGCCGCGCCTTTCGCGACGCCTATGAGTGCACGCCGAGCGCCTATCGCCAGCAGGCGATCGGTCGGCGCAGCATCGCCGGGCGGCTTCGCGGGATGGAGTTCGGCAGCGCCTGAGCGGCGCGCCTAATCCTGCGGTACCGGGGCGTCGGTGCGCAGCAGGCCCGCGGCCTTGAGGTCCGTCCACAACGCCGCCGGGATCTGGCAGGCGAGCGCGGCGGTGTTGGCGGCGATCCGCTCGGCGCGCGAGGTGCCGATCAGCACGGTCGAGACCGCGGGATGCGCGAGCGCGAACTGGAGCGCGACGGCGGCGAGCGGAACGCCGCGGCCCCGGCACACCCTCTCGATCGCGTCGACCCGGGCCGCGATCCGCGCGTCGGCCTCGACGTAATCGTAACGCGCGCCCGGCGTCGCCCCGGTCGCGAGGATACCCGAGTTGAACACCCCGCCGATGACGATCTCGACGCCGCGGGTCTGCGCGAGCGGCAGGAACGCGTCGAGCGCGGGCTGGTCGATCAGCGTGTAGCTCGACGCCAGCAGCGCGATGTCGAACGCGGCGTCGCGCAGCACCCGCGCGCCGATCGCGGGCTCGTTGACCGCGACGCCGATGCGGCGCGCATCGCCCGCGCAGCGCAGCTCGTCGAGCGCCCTCAGACCGCCGTCGAGCAGCGCGCGGCAATGCGTCTCGAGTGCGTCGCCATGATTGGCGGCGTCGAGATCGTGGACGAACAGCATGTCGACCGAGCTCCGACCGAGGCGGAGCAGCGACTGCTCGAAGCTGCGCATGATCCCGTCATAGCCATAGTCGAAGCGCGCCTCGAAGGGCAGCGGCGCGGCGAAGAAGTCGCGTCCGCCGCCACCCGCACCGGGCACCAGCCAGCGTCCGACCTTGGTCGAGACGCTGAGCCCGGTGCCGGCACGATCGCGCAGAAAGGCACCGGTACGCAGTTCGCTCAGGCCGTTGCCATAGCCCGGCGCGGTATCGAACAGCGTGATGCCCGCGTCGGCGGCGGCGTCGAGCACCGCGCGGGCTTCGGCCTCGTCGATCGCGCGATGGAGGTTGCCGATCTCGGCGCATCCCATCCCGAGCCGTGGGTGCGTCGGCGGTGCGGGGTCGATCGCGAGCGGCGGCATGGACGGATCCGTCCGCTGCCTGCGCCGCACGGTCTTGAGGCTGCGCGCGCATCGTTTTGATCGCGCCGCGCCTGTCCGGCAGCGGTTCCCCTTGCGGCGCCAACAGGTTTCGCTAGACCGCGATGCCAAGAGGATCGGACGATGCTGACGGACCTGCACGATCACCTGGATGCCTTCATCGCCAAGATCGAGGTGCGGGATCGGCTGAGCGATGCGGAACGCGCGGCGTTGCGCGGGCTGCCGCAGCGCGTGCTCGATGCCCCCGGCCGCACCCGCATCGTCGAGGTGGGCGATCGGCCGACCCAGTGCTGCCTGGTGACGGCGGGAATGGTGTTCCGCTCCAAGGTCGCGCAGACCGGTGGACGCCAGATCCTCTCCTTCCATGTTCCGGGCGACATGGTGGATCTCCAGACGATCCTGTTCCGGACTGCGGACCACACGATCGAGACGACCCGCAACACCCGGGTCGTGCTGATCCCGCACGAGGCGGTGCTGGCGGTGGCGGCGGAACATCCCGCGCTCGCGCGCGCCTTCTGGTTCGATACGCTGGTCGATGCCTCGATCCAGCGCGAGACGATGCTCAACATCGGCCGCCGCGATGCGCGCGCGCGGACCGCGCATCTGCTGTGCGAGCTGGTCATCCGGCTGCGCCGCGCGGGCGCGGACGGATCGGCGCCGATCGATCTGTGCGTCACCCAGACCGATCTCGCCGATGCGCTGGGCATTACCTCGATCCACATGAACCGCGTGCTGGCGCGGCTGCGGCGCGAGGGGCTCATCACGCTCGACGGGCGGATGCTGACGGTCGACGACTGGCACGGGCTGTCGGCGGCGGGCGAATTCGATCCGGCCTATCTCCATCTCGACGGGCCGGAACACCTGCACCAATAGCGGTCTCGTTCAAACCGGCATCCCGCCGCCCGAGATCAGACGCATGTCGGACGATCGCCGTATCCTGCACATCGACATGGACGCCTTCTACGCGTCGGTCGAGCAGCGCGACGATCCGGGGTTGCGCGGCAGGCCGGTCGCGGTCGGCGGGGCGCGCCTGCGCGGCGTGGTCGCCGCGGCGAGCTACGAGGCGCGCGCGTTCGGGGTGCGCTCCGCGATGCCGTCGGTCACCGCGTCGCGGCTGTGCCCCGACCTGGTGTTCGTCAAGCCGCGCTTCGACACCTATCGCGAGGTGTCGCAGCAGATCCGCGCGATCTTCGCACGCTACACGCCGCTGATCGAGCCGCTGTCGCTCGACGAGGCCTATCTGGACGTCACCGCCGATCTCGCCGGGCTCGGCACCGCGACCGCCACCGCGCAGGCGATCCGCGCCGCGATCCGCACGGAGACCGGGCTCACCGCCTCGGCGGGCGTCTCGTACAACAAGTTCCTCGCCAAGATCGCGTCGGACCACAACAAGCCCGATGGCCTGTGCGTCATCACGCCGCAGCGCGGGGCGGCATTCGTCGCGGCGCTGCCGATCGGGCGCTTCCACGGGGTCGGCCCGCAGACCGCCCGAAAGATGGCGCGGCTCGGTATCGCCACCGGCGGCGATCTGGCGACACGGACGCCCGAATGGCTGCGCGAGCAGTTCGGCGTGTGGGGCGAGTATCTCCACGCCGCGGCGCGCGGGATCGATCACCGCCCGGTCCGCCCCGATCGCGTCCGCAAATCGATCGGTGCCGAGCGCACCTTCTTCGACGATCTCTCGACGCCGAGCGCGCTCCACGCCGCGTTGGAGCCGATCGTCGAGGCGGTGTGGGCGCGGATCGCGGCGGCGCACGCGCGCGGGCGCACCGTGACGCTCAAGATCAAGTTCAACGACTTCCGCCAGATCACGCGCGCGCGCAGCTTCGCCCTGCCGATCGCGGATCGTGCCGCGTTCGCGCGCGCCGGTGCGGAGCTGCTCGACGCGTCACTGCCGGTCGAGCGACCGGTGCGGCTGCTCGGGCTGACGCTGTCCGCGCTCGACGGTGACGAGGAGGCGGCCCCCGCCGACCCGCAACTCTCGCTGGCGATGTGAGGGCCGGACCCCATATCGGCGCGGTGACCGTCTCCCGCATCCGCGTCGTCGACCTCGAGACCACCGGCTCGCACCCGCCCGCGCATGGCGTCTGCGAGATCGGCTGGCAGGACGTGGTGCTCGGCGCCGACGGCATCTGGGCGGTCGACGACGAGCGTGGCGCCATCCTCGTCGATCCGGGCCGCGCGATCCCGCCGATGACGATGGCGGTGCATCACATCGTCGATGCCGACGTTGCGGATGCGCCGTCCTGGCCCGAGGTCGCGCCCGGCGTGCTGCGTCCCGAGGGTGGCACGATCGCGCTGGCGGCGCACCGGGCGAGCTTCGAGCAGCGTTTCTGCACGCCGGAACTCAGCGCGGGTGCGGCGTGGATCTGCACCTGGAAATGCGCGCTGCGGCTGTGGCCGGGGGCGCCGTCCTTCTCGAACCAGGTGCTGCGCTACTGGCGGATGCCCGCGGGGCTCGATCGCGACATCGGGCTGCCGGTGCATCGTGCGATGCCCGACGCCTATGTCACCGCGCACCACCTGCGCGACATGCTGGCGCAGGCGAGCGTCGCGCAGCTGCTCGCCTGGTCGGCCGAACCGGGCCTGTTGCCGCGCGTCACCTATGGGCCGGCGCGCGGGCGCAACTGGTTCGAGCTCGACGAGACGACGCTGCGCGGGCTGCTTGCCGTGCGCGACGAGGACATGCGTTTCTCCGCACAGACCGAGCTGCGACGGCGGGAAGGCGGCGGCGCGCCTGTCGAACCGCCACCGCAGGGACAGCTCCTTTAGAGCATTGTCTCGTGGGCGGTGGGCACATGGCTGGCCAGCACCAGCGCCCAGATCGCCAGCCCGAGCAGCACCAGCCAGGTGACGAGGATGCCCCCGGCGCGGGCCGGGTTGGTGCGGCGCACGTCCATGCCGAAGGCGTGCGCGACGCGCGCCAGCAGATAGACGATCGTGACCACCCAGAGATAGACCGGACGACCGCCGGCGAGTTCGATCAGCGCGACCAGCGCGAGTACGAACGGGCTGTATTCGACGAAGTTGGCGTGCGCGCGGGTCCGCGTCTCGAGCAGCGGATTGTCGCCGTGGCCGACCAGCACCTTGCCGCCGATGCGGACCTTGGAGACGCGATAGGCGAGGAACAGGTTGAACAGCGCGAGCACGGCGGCGAAACTAAGCGAAACGGGGAGCATGACAGGCCTCCGGCGGGCGGGATGGTCGGCAGCGCCTGACATGCCGCGCGCCGGCTTGCAACCGCGGCCGGAATCGCTATACGGCGCGCTTCGCGACGAGGCCGGCTGCCTGCGCGCTCGCGGGTCGCCATGGCGATCCCGGGCCTGTTGGCGGTTTCCGGCCCATCACCCATTGCTAGACGAGAATAGGTGCCTGAATGGCCGTCCCCAAACGCAAGACCTCGCCCTCGCGGCGCAACATGCGGCGCAGCCACCATGCGCTGAGCGTGGAGTCGTTCCAGGAATGCCCGAATTGCGGCGAGCTCAAGCGCCCGCACAATCTGTGCAATTCCTGCGGCCATTACAACGGGCGCGAGATCGTCTCGGTCGAGGCCTGAGGGTCTCACACACACGCGAAAGGTCGGACTCGTGAACGCGCCGCGAATCGCCATCGATGCGATGGGGGGCGATGGCGGGGTAGCGACCATGGTGGCAGGCGCCGCACTGGCGCTCGCCGCCGATGCCGGGCTCCGTTTCCTGTTCGTCGGCGACGAGACCGAGCTGCGCGGCGCGATCGCCGCGACGCGTGCGCTCGGCCCGGTTTCCGAGATCCTCCACGCCGCCGATCGCATTTCGGGCGACGACAAGCCGAGCCAGGCGATCCGCCGCGCCAAGACGAGTTCGATGGGGCTCGCCATCGCCGCGGTGAAGGACGGCCGTGCCGGCGCCGCGGTGTCCGCGGGCAACACCGGCGCGCTGATGGCGATGGCCAAGCTCGCGCTGCGCACGATCAAGGGCATCGACCGGCCCGCGCTGGCGGCGATGCTGCCGTCGCTCGGCGCGAACGATGTCGTCATGCTCGATCTCGGCGCCAATACCGAATGCCATGCCTCGAACCTCGTCGAGTTCGCGCTGATGGGGGCGGCCTATGCGCGCACCGCGATGGGCGTCCCGATGCCCAAGGTCGCGCTGCTCAACATCGGCACCGAGG
>CAZZZX010000091.1:0-8416 GCA_964658585.1 uncultured Novosphingobium sp. | reverse complement strand
GGTTCGGAAAAGGCCGAACATCCAATTCGAGTCCGCGCCCCTGGTCGTCCAGATCTTCTCGCCGTTGAGGACCCACTCATCACCATCGAGCAACGCCTTGGAGCGGAGGCTCGCCAGATCGGATCCGGAATTCGGCTCGCTATAGCCCTGACACCAACGATGCTCCCCGGTTAGGATTTTCGGCAAGAAGCGTGCCCGCTGGGCCTCAGTCCCATGCAGCATGAGTAGCGGGCCGACCATGATAATGCCCATGTCGTTGATGCGGACCGCGCCGAAGCGCTCCAACTCCTCCGCGAGGATTACACGCTTGATCGGAGAAAGACCGATCCCGCCATATTCGGGCGCCCAGCCCGGCGAAAGCCAGCCGCGCTCACGGAGCTTCTCGAACCATGGTTTGGACACGGCAAACGGAACGCGCCGCATCGCGTGGCGCAGCGAGAGCGGATAGTTGTCCCTGATCCACCGGCGGGCAGTCTCCCGGAATTCTTCGTCCGACATTGATAGATCAAGATACGTCGGGAAAGGCGCGGTCGCCATCAGTGGGTCTCTTCCTGGAATTCCCAGTCGAGCGATGCGCCGTAGCGCACGCGGTGGTCATGCGATGATCCGTACATGTTCGCGGTGGCAAGCGCCTTTCTCAAGAAAAGCCCAATGTTGGCCTCGTCGGTGAAGCCGATACCTCCATGAAGTTGGATGCCTTGCTTGGTGACGAGCAGCGCGGCATCGCTGGCTCTTGCCTTGGCACGAGCAACGGCCCGGGCCCGAACCGCCTGTCCTGCTGCGTCATCCAGCAGTTCCGCAGCGTGCCCGATAGAAGCTCTTGCCAGCTCGATCTGAATATAGAGGTCCGCTGCGCGATGCTGCAGAGCCTGGAAGCTGCCGATTGGTCGATCGAATTGCCTGCGCGTTCGAAGGTAATCGAGCGTCACGTCGAACGCTCGGCTCATGGCTCCAAGAAGATAGGCGGCCGTCGCAACCGTCAGTTCCTCGATCACACAATCGAGCGTTCCCGGCAGTGGCCGCGCGAGCACCCGGTCGAAGTGAAGCGTACCCAGATGGCCGCCATCGTGGAGATCTGAAATATCAAGGTTCAGATTTGGATCGCTCGCATCGACCAAGAACAAGCCATCGGCGCCCGATACCAAATAGCGATTCGCGCCAGCCGCCATCCGGACAAAGCGCTTGGTACCGCTGAGGCAGCCATCTACGACAACGAGCCTATCCGACGAAGCCTCTTGCCAAGCCGGCAGTACGATACTCCGCCCGGCTATCACATCCGCCAAGGTCGTATCATCGAGAAGCGGGGCGATGGTGATCGCTTCCGCCAACGGCTCTGGCGCCAATCCCCTGCCGAGCATTTCGCAAAGGGCACAGAGTTCGCGAACACCAAGCCCGACGCCACCACGGCTTTCGGCCACACGTAAACCAAGCCAGCCTTGATCTGCGGCAGTGCGCCAAAAATCATGGTCGAAGCCCACGTCATTCCAGCGCAACGCCCGGGCTCGTTCAATCTGCTCTGGCGTGTCCAGGAACCGGGCGCTGTCAGCGATCAGCCGTGCCGTCTCATCAATGACCACCGCTTCATGCACGGTCATCAATGCGCTCCGGCCCAGCCATGCTTAACGTTTCCCGCCGACCGTAATGCCTCCATAAAAGGCCCCCTCTTTTGCGCGGCCTTCCGGCGGTTGTCGAACCTGTGCGGAGATTGGCTCGCTTGTGAGTCCATAGAAAGCCAAAGCATCCCAAGGACAAAGACTTTCAAGTTATGACATCATAAGCTTTTGATCTCGCCTGTGGGAGTCAGGGCAAACTCCATAGGAAAATCATATCGTGTCCCAT
Source organism: uncultured Novosphingobium sp. (assembly GCA_964658585.1). GTDB lineage: Bacteria > Pseudomonadota > Alphaproteobacteria > Sphingomonadales > Sphingomonadaceae > Solisphingomonas. The sequence continues at coordinate 6,577 of CAZZZX010000091.1, read as the reverse complement.
CCTTGACCGCTAGCGGACTTGGGATGTAGCTCGCGTCGCAACAAGACTGGGCAGACATTTGCACCGAACTCAAGGTGTACTTGGCCTGATGGAGAGGTATTCGCTTCGATGATAGAACGCGCGATAGCGTCTCCGATGGACACGTACCAAGATGGCTTACGACAAGGCCAGCTCCTGTTCCAATATAGCTCGGCAGCTGAGAAGGCATTTTTCCCGCCGAGGCTGTTTTGCCCTTTCTCGGCGACCGAGCAATTCGAATGGCGACAAAGCTCTGGTCGCGGAACCATCTATAGCGCAAGCAGCGTCACTGTTCGCAACGGCCCGTCCTATGCCGTAGCACTGGTCGATGTCGACGAGGGCTTCCGGATGCTTAGCCGCATTGTTAATGCGAGCGGCGAAAAGGTCGCGATTGGTGCGCGGGTTCGTCTCTCGGTGGGGGCGGGCGAGGACGGCGAACAGACCGCCTTCTTCGAATTGGTTCAGAACCAGTAATGGCGCCCACTGTCACTCGCGGCGCCTGCGCCATCATCGGCGCGGCCGAATCCGATCTTGGCGAGGTTGCGCCAGGTCTGACATCGCTTGATCTGATGGCGCAGGCGTCAGCCCGTGCAATGCACGACGCCGGACTCAGGCCGGCGGACGTGGACGGTCTGTTCGCCACCAATTCCCAGATCCGCATGACGTCGCTTGCGCTCGCCGACTATTTGCAGATTTTCCCGCGCTATCACGACAGCAGCTTCAGCGGCGGTGCGGTCTTCGAATCGATGGTGGCGCATGCGGTAGCCGCCATCGAAGCCGGTCTCTGCTCCGTCGCCCTAATCGCCTATGGCAGCACGCAGCGATCCGCATCCAAAACGGGAGGTGGCGCGGCTCGCCTAGTCTCAGTTAATAGCTATGAGCCCATGGTCACGCCGCATGGTGGCCGTATGCCGATGACCGCCTACGCGATGGCCGCTGCCCGGCATATGCACCAGTTCGGTACCACGCGCCGGCATCTGGCAGAGGTCGTGGTGGCGGCCCGGCAATGGGCCTTGCTCAACCCCGCCGCCTGGGAGAAATCCGCGATCTCGATCGACGAGGTCCTCGCCGCCCCGGTCCTGAGTTCGCCGTTATCGGCCCGGGATGCTTGCTTAGTTACCGATGGAGGCGGCGCGGTCATCGTCGTATCGGCCGATCGAGCTAGGTCGCTCAAGAAGCCCCCCGTCTACATCCTCGGGTTTGGCGATGCGATTAGCCATTACCAGATACAGGGAATGTCAGATCTCACACGAACATGCGCGGTCGAATCGGGCGAGCGCGCATTCGCTATGGCGCGTCTTGGGCCAGCCGAAGTCGATGTCGCCGAGCTCTACGACGCATTCAGCATCAATCTGATCCTCTTTCTCGAGGACCTCGGCTTCTGCGCGAAGGGCGAAGGCGGGCCTTTTGTTGCGGACGGTGCGATCGCGCCAGGCGGTCGCTTGCCCGTCAACACCAATGGGGGCGGCCTATCCTATGGCCACCCTGGCCTCTACGGGTTGCAACTACTGATCGAGGCCACAAGGCAAGTCCGCGGCGAAGCTGGCGCTCGGCAGATTGCCGGGTGCAACGTTGCCCTTGCGCACGGCAACGGCGGTTGGCTGTCGACTCAAAGCACCGTCATCCTCGGAAGCGCGTCAGCGCTTTGACGTCGCATTCTGGAGAGTAATGCATGACAGGCCGCCTACTAACTGGGAAGGTTGCGGTGGTTTCCGGCGCTGGACGTGGTATCGGCAGGGAGATCGCGCTTGCGATGAGCGCCCAAGGGGCCGCCATCGTCGTTAATGACATTGGTGCTGCCTTGCACGGCGGATCCGAGGCGGGAGATCCCGCTGAGCAGGTGGTGTCGGAGATCGTTTCTGCCGGCGGGAGCGCAGTCGCCAATCGCGACTCCGTGGCCGAATGGGAGAGTGCGCAGCGGATTGTGCAGGCGGCTCTCGATAGCTTCGGCCGCATCGACATAATCGTGAACAACGCCGGCATTCTGCGTGACGGGATGGTCTTCAAGATGCCGCCAGCCGACTTTGATGCCGTGCTCGACGTCCATCTCCGGGGCGCATTCTATGTGAGCCGCGCGGCGGTCGAGCATCTCCGTGCGCAGGAAAGCGGATGCTTCCTCCACATGACATCGGCAGCCGGGCTAGTCGGCAATGTCGGTCAAGCCAATTACATGGCCGCTAAGATGGGAATAGCCGGGCTCTCTCGCGCCTTGGCGCATGACCTTCAACGGTTTCATGTCCGCTCCAACTGCATCTCTCCCTTCGCCCGCACACGCATGCTGCAAGGTGACCGCCTGACCGAGGAAAGACGCGCCGCGCTCGAACTGAAATCAGCTAGCTGGAAACCGGAGTCCGTTGCGACACTCGCCGTCGCGCTCGCCAGCGACGAGTGCGCCGATATCAGTGGCCAGATTTTCGGCGCCCGCGGCGGTGAGGTCTTCGTTTATTCTCAGCCTCGTCCGCTCCGTTCGGTGCACAAAGATGGCGGCTGGACACCCGAGGGGCTGATCAAGCTCCTGCCGCGCTTCTCAAGCGTGTTCTCGCCCTTGTCTGAAATGGGATCGACCTGGGAATCGGTCGACTCTGTGGCTTCGGAATGATCGGCTCGGTTGCGGGTTGCCGCATCGCACGGTTCGATCCGCCACGCCGAGCCGGCTCAGCCAAAGGCTCGACACCGCCGTCGGCACCAAGAAGCAGGAGCCAGTGGGCACCGCTGAATGGACAACGGCGCAAGAGTCTCATCGATCAGCGCCACTCATCGCCAATCCGGGGTCTAAGGAGATTTTCAAGGATCGAACAGTCTGTGGCGACGCAAGACAAACTGTCCAGCGACTCAGATTTTGGGATGCTGTTATGATTCAAGGGTCGTCACCACGAGCTCGGCTCGCACTTGTTTTGCTGAGCGCGATATCATTGCTCAATTACGTCGATCGTCAGATCTTCACTATCCTGCTCGAACCGGTCAAGCATGACCTGCAGGTGAGTGACATGGCAATGGGATTCCTCTCCGGAACTACGTTTGCCGTCTTCTACGCCGCCGCCAGCCTCCCCATCGCGCGCTGGGCTGACAGTGGCGTCCGGCGTTCAATACTCGCCGGCGCAGTGGCGATTTGGAGCACCCTGACCTCCGCCTGCGCACTGGCGCAAAGCTTCCAATATCTTGCGATCATGCGGGCCGGCGTCGCCGTCGCGGAGAGCGCGGCCGTTCCGATTTCGCATTCTCTCGTCGCGGACCTGTTTCCCCAGCAAAAACGAGCGTCGATCTTTGGTGTGCTGATGGCCGCTGGCGCGATCGGGATCGGTCTGGGGCTGTTCGTAGGCGGATGGACGAATACACATTTCGGCTGGCGCGCAGCTTTCGCGGTCGTCGGAATGCCTGGGGTGCTATTGGCCCTCGTCCTCCGCTTCACGATCAAGGAGCCCGCTCGAACCAGCGACGTCATCGCGCCGGGATCCAGCGAGGGTTTTTTGGGGCTGATCGCGCACCCGCTATACCGTTCCATCATGATCCTCGCAGCGATCGGCAGCATCATAACTTACGGGCTCCTCGGATGGGCACCTACCTTCATGATCCGGGTTCATGGCCTCACGACCGCACAGGTAGGCCTTTCAATGGGCTTTGCGACCGCCTTGGGCAGCGTCTGCGGCCATTATGGTTCCGCCCGGCTGGCTGACCATCTCGCTGCGCGGGACGTGCGCTGGTATGCATGGATCCCGGCAATCGGCAATCTCCTCTCGGTACCGTTCGCCATCGTCTTCCTGACTGCCCCGTCAGTGCGCCTCACTCTGATTGCCTTCACGGTCGAGCTTGTGTTCATGAACACTTGGCTCATGCCGATCTACGCGCTCGCCTTTCGGCTTGCGTCTTCCCGCTCGCGCGCTCGCGCGTCGGCAGTCATCGCAGCAGTTATGTCGCTCGTCGGCCTTGGCTTGGGTCCGCTCGCGGTGGGGGCGCTCAATGACCGGCTCGCACCGAGCCTCCACAGTGGTGCTATCCGCGTGTCGCTTATCGTTCTGACCAGCTGCAGCCTGCTGCTTGCCATCGGCTTCATGCTTATCGTCTCGCGGGTCAGACTCTTGGGGAGCGTCGCGTTCGAAGCCATCGACACGACCGAGGCGACGCGCGGTGCCGCTCCGGCGGTGAACGCCTGATCCGTAGCTATCCACGCTATCCCATCACCTTAATCGGCGCCACGATTGCCGCGTCCTTCGATCGACAGCGTTCCACCAATCGAGAGGAACTCTCATGCGACAACAGCCCTACAGCCATGCCGAGCTTCGCAGGTTGCTACATCCGGCCAGCATTGCCATCGTCGGCGCGTCAGAGCGGATAGGCACTTTCGGGGAGCGCTCAGCAGAGAATTTGAAGTCATTCGAGGGCGAACTCCTTCTCGTCAATCCGCGCTACACAAGCTTTGGCGACCGACCCGTCTATTCCTCTTTGGCAGATCTACCGACTGTTCCCGACTGCGTGATCGTGGCCGTTCCCGCGACAGACGCTGGAAAGGTGGTTTCCGACGCCGTCGCGCTTGGGGTCGGGGGCGTGATCCTCTTTGCGTCTGGGTTCGCGGAATTGGGGGATACAGATGGGGCAACGCGTCAGGCGCAACTCGCGGTGATTGTGGAAGGAAGCGCCACACGGCTCATCGGCCCGAACTGCATCGGCATCTTCAATCATCTGATCGGTGCCCGGATGTCATTCACTTTGCTGGAGACGCCCCTCGTCCAGCCGCGCCCCTCGATCGGCATTGTGAGCCAATCGGGCGCGCTCGGGACGGCGCTGGGGCAAGCTGCCTGCCACGGTACGGCGGTCAGCCATATCTTGACCGCGGGGAACAGCTGCGATGTCGATGTCGCGGACCTCGTCAACTTCCTTGTCGATGATCCCAGCTGCTCGGCGATCGCTTGCATGTTCGAGGGATTGGTTCAGCCGGAGCGCTTCATGCTCGCCGCTCGCCGTGCCTGGGCGAAAGACAAGCCCCTTATCGTCTACAAGATGGCGACCGGCAGCACCGGCAAGGCCGCAGCGATGTCGCACACTGGGTCGCTTGCCGGATCCAACGAGCTCTACGCGGCCGCGTTCGATGCCGTTGGTGCCATCCAGGTAGCTCAGCCCGAGGATTTGATCGAAACCGCGACCTTCTTTGCCAAGGCGCCGCGCAGGCCGCTTGGAAGCGGCGCTGCAATTCTGTCGGTTTCGGGCGGCGGCGGCATTATCGCGGCGGACAAGGCAGAGGAGCAAGGTGTCCGCTTACCCGTCTTCCCGCCCGAGACTGAGGCGTTGCTGGCAGACATAATTCCCCCGTTCGGATCTACCAGAAACCCCTGCGACATCACTGCCGAGCTTCTCAAAAAGCCGGAGATGCTAGACCGCTGCGCCGACATCGTGCTGGCTGAGCCGGACGTTGGCGCGATTGTCTATCCCCATCCGTTCGCGCGCGACGGTGCAACGGAGCGCATGACCATTCTTGGCCAGGCGGCGAAGCGCCACGACAAGGTGTTTTGCGCGGTATGGATGACAAGATGGCTCGAGGGTCCCGGCGCGGCGGATATCGAGGCTGATCCCGACGTAAATCTCTTCCGATCGATGGACCGCTGCTTTGCTACCCTGTCGGCATGGCAACGACGTGCCCAGAGGCGAGAGCAAGATGCGTCTGCGAGTGGCACCGCGGTCTCGTCCGCAGACCGCGAAACAGTCGCGACCGTCCTTGCTTCCGGCGGTCGCGTTATCGGAGAGTCGACTGCTAAGGGCCTTCTCAGGATCTATGGCGTGCCGGTCGTGGAAGAACGTCTTGTGCATTCCCTCGTTGAGGCGGTCGCGGCCGGAACAGCCCTAGGCTTTCCTCTCGTTGCAAAGATCGAAAGTCCAGACATTCTACACAAAACCGAAGCCGGAATGGTCATCCTCAACATCGACGGGCCTGACGCGCTCAGAGACGCCTACGATACGATTATGGCGCGAGCGGCGGCCATCGCGCCTGCTCCACGGCTCAATGGTGTTTTACTGCAGCCAATGGTGTCGAAGGGACTCGAGTTGGTGCTCGGCGGTCTTCACGATCGTGCGTTCGGTCCAGCCGTTGTCTTCGGCTTCGGCGGCGTCCTGATCGAGCTGCTTAACGACTCCGTGACGGCGCTGGCTCCGATCAGTCCCGAGAAGGCCGAAGCGCTTCTTCCCCGCCTTTCCGGCTACAGACTTCTTTCGGGTTTCCGCGGCAGCCAGTCCGTTGACATCAAAGCGCTAAGCCAGATCATCTCGCGCGTGTCGCATTTCATCGCTGATCATCGGGATCAGATCGAAGAACTCGACATCAATCCGCTGATCGCTACCGACAGGGGATTGCTCGCGGTCGATGCGCTGATCATCAGACCGGCGAACTCTTCCGCTCTCCTAGAAGACGCATGAGGGCGGGATGGATGGCTCAGTGCACCTCCAGGATAAACGCGAAGCTAATAGTGTGCAGCTCAAGCGTCGGCGCCCTTGGCGGATGAACGCGGCTACTAACTTATACCAAGGCTTGGAGATCGTGACTCCTGAGGGTTGCCAAGGGCGCCGGCTTTTG